>WHSX01000059.1 GCA_009379865.1 Candidatus Nitrosocosmicus sp. | reverse complement strand
TGAAGATTGAAATTAAAACTGGTGAAGATTGAAATTAAAACTGGTGAAAATAGTGGTAATTCACCTTAACAAGGTAACAACATAAACGTTCAAAGCCAAAATAACGAAGGAAATAACGCGATAGGAATTGGATTTGGGTTTTGCTCACTCTATGGTAACGGTTTTGATGAGGATAAGGTCCCATTGGGAACAGATTTAATACTTGCAAGGAGACAAATGGACTAAGTAATTTTAGTAAAATACCAATAGAAGAGTTCACAGATTAAGAATAAAAGATATTTACGAGTCTGTTAGAGGTTTAGTGGATGTTCGATACGGTTTAGTTAATGTTCGCTACATCATCCATAATTAGTAGGACAACTATAGTGAATTATTTCTATTTATTTGTAAATTAAAGATGTTAAGTTTTCGTGAGATTCAAATGCATAAACTGTAAACAAATTAACGGGGGAGCATGATAAAATTGTTGACTTATAACTCACCGATAATTATGCTATATCACTGAATTTCTTGCGGATGAACGTTAACCAATTCAAAACTAGGTATTATCAAAAACGAAGGCATTGTTCACGTTGCACGAGAATCGAATATTCCAATATTCTTTACTCCTGTTCAGAGTCTGCCAAATTTGTCTTATCACTACTATTTGCTTTCTCATTTCATTTAAAATTGTCGTATAAATCCCCAAGATAAGCGCGGGGAGTGGGATTCGAATCCATTAGGTTATCTTGGTAATTGTATTATTTATGGAATATTTACACTCGGAGTGGGATTCGGATCCGTACCGCATAATTGTGGAGTCATTAAATAAAACTTTTCAATGCAAGGATGGGATGGGATGGGATTTGTTTACATGTCAGGTAGTCATGGGATTAAACAACTATCGTTAATGATGTCTTACAAGTCAATAGATGAGAGACACCGGGGGTGGGATTCGAATCCATTAGGTTATCTTGGGGATTGTATTACTTAATAAAACTTTCCGTGAGAGTTTGAACTCCGTAGTCTTAATCGAGGGAACAATAGTCAAAACACATGTTTGGAATAATAATGATACATCTGCCAATATTAAAAACAACTGATTTCATGTTTTTAATCCGTCGGTGCCTCTTAGGTTATTTTATGATCTTATATTAAGGATTGGGTCGGAGCTGTAATTCATTCCCAATAATCGCGGATTCATTTTCAAAAAGTTTCATTTGATTTCGACTTTTCGGCAACATTCGTATGAATAGGATGGGAATTGTTTACTTGTCTTGTTAAGTGGTTTGCATAAAACAATGAAAAAAAGACTACAACTCGATAATTCGACACGTTGAATTGGCATTTGAACTTCTATCTTCCATTAAATGGCGGATTTTTTAGTCCGACTGAATATAATTTGATGGTTTAACTCTACTTATATGAACCACTATTATTATCTTTGAGTAAAGGTAATCAAGTGCTGCTAAATCGGGATATCATTTTAGTGCCTTTGTTAATCTTGCGAATAAGTTTTCCATTCAGATTATGTGTGCTTAGTAAGCATAGGAATGGTATATCTGAGTCTCGGCTTATTTACAATCATGATAACTACAATTCAAAAGGTTGTAAA
Source organism: Candidatus Nitrosocosmicus sp. (assembly GCA_009379865.1). GTDB lineage: Archaea > Thermoproteota > Nitrososphaeria > Nitrososphaerales > Nitrososphaeraceae > Nitrosocosmicus. The sequence goes on along the minus strand of WHSX01000059.1, from coordinate 12,374 downwards.
CGAACATTGAGGACAATCTGGATTTAGTACTTACATAAGAAGTAGAGATCCTTCAATTCATGATTTGTTGTTAAATGAGCAAACCTCATTACTTATTTATCTTTCTTCCCGTTTACAAAATCAACAAAATCAGATTTGGCTGCGGAATAAGACATTTGAACAGGAGGGTGCTTGAAGCAATATGCAGAAATACTTTCTAACGGGCCCGAAATATTTCTATCTAATGCAATTTTGGCCCCTCTAACTGCATCTATCATTACACCCGCGCTATTATACGCATCTGGAACACGCAATTTTAAGTCTAATTCTATAGGAACTGCTCCCATTATCCTACCCTTAACGTAAATGTAACACACTTTATCATTTTGAAGGAATGCAACATAATCAGAAGGACCGATCCTCATAGGGACGTCATATGGGATCATAGATTTCACAGCAGAAGTTTTACTAACTCTTTTATCTTCTAATCTATCCTCATCAAGCATATTATAAAAATCCATGTCTCCTCCAACATTCAATTGAAAGGTTTCATCAACAGATACTCCTCTATCAACCAGCAATTTGGCTAAAGTTTTATGAATAACAGTTGCCCCCATTTGACTCATTATATCATCCCCTGCACAGGGAATGTTTTTATCAATAAAGCGGGTCTGCCAATTTGGATCAGAGGCGATAAAAACAGGAATAGCATTTATAAAACAAACCTTAGACTCCAAACATTTTTCAGCATAAAATCTAGTAGCTTCTCTACTTCCAACGGGTAGGTAGTTAATCAGAATATCCGTCTTTGAATCTTTTAAAATAGAAGCAACATCTGTTTGAGGAACATCAGAAATTTTTACTTTTTCAGAATAACGTCTTCCGAATCCATCCAAGACATTCCCCTTATTTACTTTAACTTCAAAAAGTGGAACATTTGTAATACTCATGGCATTATTAGGAGATGCAAAAACAGATTCGGACAAATCTTTACCAACTTTTGTATCAGCAATATCAAATGCTGCTACAAAATTTATATCGCTTGGTTCGTAACCACCCAAATTAAAGGAAGTAAGACCTATCATATCATTGTTAGAAGCGGAGTCGTTAGAAGCGGAGTCATTAGATCCGTAATATTGTGTTCCTTGGATAAATGCTGAGGCACAATTACCCACACCGGCAATTGCAACATTAATTTTTTTCCGCATAACAATTGCATTAGTACAATCCTATATATTTTGAACATAATTTTGGAATTTTGGAGCAGGATATTGAATGATATATATTTTGCTGACGGATATTACCCACCTAATCAAGGAGTGTTTAGCTATTCTGAACCTCTAGTAGAAAACAAACGAAAGAGATTTGAAGAATAGTGGAATATTGACATCCTCTATCATCCCGCATAATGAGCTAGAACTTCAAGATAACGAGGTTGCTCCTAACTCCATCCCATATCCTGGTGAAATTTATTAAGAAATTTGTGATTTATTAAACATATCAAAAAAAGAATTCCCCATATTTTCATTGACAAAAATATAGATTATGATTATGTCTTAATAAAATTAGAAAAACTACCTTACGATATGTATTAATAATAATTTTAAGTTACTTTTATTTTAGTTTGATTACAATGTTACATCAGATGAAAAATAGAAGCCGCTTAGAAATTAAGGCGAAGATTGTTGAAACTATAGGGGAGAACGGTGCGATCCAATCAAAAATTATGTATAATGTGTACCTCTCTTTTCTTCAAATGAAGAAATATTTGAATACCCTTCAGAATAAGAATTTAATCACGTTCGATGCTAACGATCAAATTTACAAATTAACGGACAAAGGAAAACGTTTCCTTGTATTGTATAGAAAAATGACTGAATCTGTGACTATGATAAAATAGATATTATAAAAATACACATTCTATTTGCAAATAATAGAGTTATGAATCAGAAACATTTAACTGATCTTCCAGCTGATAAAAATTTCCAATTTGGTAGTAATTTTAGTTGACAGGTTTGAATTACCAATCCCGCAGTCATTTTGTTTTTAACCAATTGAATAAAAGAAGCTCAAGCATATGAGCCCATTTAATTAACTGGGAAAAGACTGTAGTACTATTTAAGTCCAAAACCATATGACGATCGATTTTTAGATTTTTATCTAAATCTCACAAATTCAAATTCTCAGAAATACATATCAATTAAATATTAATTTATTTACATCATGTTTACGCAAGTTTCCATTTTTGATACAAAAAATTCTAGAGGATATGAACAATATCATGATTTCAACAATTGACATTAATTTGCTATTCTTTGAAATAGTCGTTGGATGTTATGTTTTAGGTGCCTTAATCTCACTATTAATGAGAAAATATGGCCATGGAAAACCTTTTTTTATTCCTGCTATCATTGCATCTATTTTTGCAATAATACTTTCTTTAAACGTGTTAATTGGTGGGAATTCACTTCATTTTGAAATAGGACCACCAAATTCTTTTTCAATAAATGAATTCTTGATAGATGGTGTCTCCGCATTTTTTGTTCTGCTTATAGGCATAGTATCACTATCAGTATCTAATCTGAAAATAAGAATAACCAAGGATACGGATGAAAGATAATGAATTTCTTGGGGTACCTATCTTTTCTTTTGGCTGTGATTTTTACGATATCCTTTATACTATGCCTAGCGGTTCAGCAAATAGTAATCTATCATAGTATCATAGAAAAAGCAAGGAAATTTGCGAATAATATGCATTCTCTAAAGAACTAATTCAATTCAACTTAATTTCAGAAAATTACCAATGATGTGAGACTAACCTTTACTCAAGCAGCGGCGAATTACCTGTAGTTTAGCTCATATGATATATTGGTCTATCACGCCTAAAGCAGGAAATGCTATGGCCTGGTGAGCAGTTTTCTTAGAGTCGTTAATTTGATTTTACTATTTTCAAATGTCCATAGTATTAATTGCTTATGCTTAAATTTCCAATTATCCTATCATAATGTTCTAGGACAATTTCTGGCCATTTAGAATTTTAATAATCTAATCCAAACCACAGACCCGTTTTTGCTTCAGTAATCCACTAACGAGTTATTTCTAGTTTTTCATAATATTTTCTTACTGCTTCTTCATCCGTTGCTTCTTACAGTCAGAATAACTTGTCTTCCTCTTTATTGTAAAACATATTCTAATGTGACTCCAAATTCATCTTAAGGTTGGTTTTGAGCTTAATCATTTCTTTGTTTGGTTATACCGTTTTATGAGAATCTATTTATTTTTTGACTTTTTTGTAATTTATGTGCAATTATTTAAATAACTTAAAAAAATTTTAATCAGTCCAATAGTGATATAATTTATTCTAACTAAATATAATCATATAGTATTTTTTAAACTAATATTTTTATATAACAATTACTATGGTTGATTGATCGGTATGCTAAAATTACATTCAGTTCCTGGGAAGTATGCATCAAGAACTACAACATCTAAGTTAGAAAGAAAAGTTAAGACAATTGAAACTACACAATGCGTTTCCCTTCCATGTGAAAACCGAGTAATTTGTAGGTGCACTATTTGTTCAGAATACCTCTGCTACGAGCATACACAGACTCATCCTCATGCTATGATAAATTTTGAAGTCTTGAAATGATAAATTCAAAATAGATATTCATGTTACTGAATAACTAGATTATAGATGAATTAGATTAAGTTTGATGATGGTTATTACTCTCTATGAGTAATGTTAGAATGGTTACACTTAAAACATATGATAGTAGCAATTACTATAGCAATTGCAATATGTTTGATAGTGAGTTTGTTATATATGAAACCTTAACACAAATAGACTTCGAAAAAGGAGAACGTAAATTTGTAGTTATGTCTCCATTATACTTTTCTCAAAGTTATGCAGGAATGTATGATTTCAACACTGTTATGAGTATTATTGATGGTTATAGACCTTTAGGCATCATTATTAATTGTGCGTCTATGCATGCAAGAACCATCGTACGTTTTATAGAAAATCTTCAACTTAGAAAATACAAAATCACTATTCATAGGATCTCTTTTAAGATTGATACCATCTCATCTAGGATAATAATTTTAAAGTTTAGACCACGCGGGTTTTATAGAAAGCATCCAAAGTCCACTGTATAAGAAGAATCAATTTAGTGAAATAGTATTCTTGAGGATAATTTTTCTTAAACCATTCGATAAATTTTCTCCTTGATGCTTCATTAGGCATTTCATCTGATATCTATAATTAAAAATATTTAAAACGTCATCTTCTAGGTTGCAACAATTACCAAATGTAATTTTTTCAAGTAATCTTAAATTTTAGGTTTTGTTGATTTTTAGGCTGTCAAATTTGGATGTTTAGAAATGGGTGGGATTATTTTTCCAATATTATGTACGGATCCTATATAGTGAGCTCATACCTAGAAAGAAAGTCTAACTCCAAAATTGATGGGATCCAAGCTATTTTGTGAAAATCAACGATACTATATATGTTCATTATTGAAATCAGATGATAATTAGGCAATTGTGTACTACAATAACTTTGGAAAACCCATTTCACGAATTCTATTTCATATGGTTTATTGAAGGTAAATACAAAGATCGGGTTATGGATCCTATATTGATCCATAAGTTATTGATCTTTGCTTGCATATCCTTTCTCTATTAAAAATTCTTTAAACTCTTTGGACTCTGTTATCATAAGATCAATACTTCTCAATAATATGGCATAGAAAAACTCCATGGATTCATGACTTCTCTGACAATTTGGACATATGTTAGTATCTTTCGTTGGTAGGAATTGTTGAAGTTCTTTTTTAGAAGAAAACTTTTCATATATTTCTTCAAATGTCTTCATTATGGGTAGACGCATATCCTTCATTATTGTTTCTGTAATTCCATTAATTTTTATGACGGTGTCAAATTCTTTGTCAATTCCATACTTACCCCATGTACCCCTCTCACATACGAATCTCTTCTTTCTTTCTCCTTTCTCCTTTTTTTGCCTTGGATAAAGGAATACATATTCTAATCTGTATAATTCTTTCAAAGTTGTATATACAATACTGACAGGTATTTGTTCTTCTCGTGTTATTTCTTCTGCAGTTATCCCCTTTGCTCCTGCTTGTCTTATGTGATCCATTATCCGCCATGTGGTTTCTTTAGATAAGATATCAGCTTCAATATATGATTTAACCGGGAAGTGTGTCAAATATATTTTTAATTTTTTACTTTTTTGCTTCAACTACATTATCTTTAGGCTATTCAATTCTTAAATTTTGTTAAATTCATAAATTCAATAAATTGAATAAGTAATAATTTGCGAACTTACTGATAATTGTTAATTAGATTGATTTATACGCCTTGGATCTTTGAAGATGTTGAATTAGCAATTAGCAATACGGTTAGATTCTGCCAATGTGATTTATTCATTTTATGAAAAACTCAAAAACTCAAATACTCAGAAATACATAACAATTAAATACTGATGAACCTGAACAATTTTTAAAGTTGCCTATGATGATAGAATTTTCAGAGGTTTTAGACAATATTTATGATTTCAATGTTTGAACACATAATACCATTATTTGAGCTGGTGGTTGTATCCTATATCTGCGGGGCTTTATTTTCCTTATTGTTTAGAAAATTTGGAAGTGGTAAACCCTTTTTTATCCCTACTATCATTGGGTCAATTTTTTTAATCGTACTCTCGTTGAAGGTAATAATTGACGGAAGTTCACTTCATTTTGAATTAGCGCCAGACAATGTCTTTTCGGTAAATCATTTCCTTATAGATGGTATAGCTGCATTCTTTCTTCTTCTCATTGGAATAGTATCATTGTCAGTATCGATATATTCATTAGGTTATATCAAAGAGTATATTGAAGATAAGCATGTAACTGTATTTGGTTTTTTTTTCAATACTTTTATTCTCTCCATGATACTTTTAGTCTCTTCAAATGACGTTTTTTCATTTATTGTGTTTTGGGAGTTAATGTCTTTAACATCTTTCTTTCTTGTAATCTATAATCATGAAAACGAGTCCAATTTGAAAGCAGGTATTATTTATCTGATAATGACCAATCTTGGTACTGCCCTAATATTAGCGTCATTATTGTTATTATCTTCTCAGTCAGGAAGTTTGAGTTTTGAATCCTTTAGATTGTCCTCGGATTCTAATTCTGCATATGTGAAAAATATTGTTTTTATATTGGCCTTTATTGGTTTTGGTACAAAGGCAGGTATCGTACCTTTACACGTTTGGCTTCCCTACGCACATCCTTCTGCTCCGAGTAATGTGTCTGCATTAATGTCGGCTATAATGATAAAAACCGCTATTTATGGTCTAATAAGAATCATTTATGATTTTAGCGGTGTGGGGTCAGGTGTAACAGATAATCATGAATTTGTTTGGTGGGGATTCTTGTTTGTAACTATCGGTGCGATATCCTCTGTGGTAGGTGTGCTATATAGCGTGGTTGAAAAAGATATCAAACGTGCTTTAGCATATAGTAGTATAGAAAACATAGGGATAATTTTTATTGGATTGGGGTTGTCTATCGTTTTTCTATCTTTTGATTTAATCTATCTATCTGCATTTGCAATGTTGGCTGCCATGTATCATCTGTTAAATCATGCGATTTTTAAAAGCCTCTTATTTATGGGGGCTGGCGCCATAATTTTTAGAACTCATACTGCAAATATGGAAAAGTTGGGGGGATTAGTTAAAGGGATGCCCTGGACTTCTCTTTTCTTTTTAGTGGGTGTACTTTCAATTTCTGGCTTACCTTTTTTCAATGGGTTTGTAAGCGAATATCTAATGATGCTCTCTTTTCTATCTTCGTATCATATTCCTGATATTCTCATCGCGATTTCCGTAGGTTTTGCAAGTGCGGCGTTTGCACTAACACTAGGGATTGTCTTAGCCACATTTGTTAAAATTTTTGGCATTTCATTTCTCTCAAAACCTCGCACCGATATAATTTACAGAATAAAAGAAGTTCCTCACACAATGCTTGCTGGAATGGGGATTGTTGCTCTTATATGTATTATTCTAGGATTGATTCCTTTCATTGGAATAACTATGATAACTCATGCATTTAATCTTCAGTTACCACCAAATCAAACATTATTTTCATTCGAGCCAATTTTATCAGAATTTGGTGCAAGCAATAATCTTTCTGGACTTTCACTACCTATCGTGCTTATGATATTTGTATCGATTCTGGTTGCGACATTAGGATTTCTATATGTAGTTGGTGGCAGAACAAAACAAAGAATTTCTGAAACTTGGGGTTGTGGATTTGGTTATTTTAATGAAAGAATGCAATATACTGCTTCCTCTCTATCTCAACCGATACTACATGTATTTAGAAATTTCTATAGACCTTCTTTGGCTATCCAGAGTATCTTATACCATTCTTCAAATTCCTACATGAAGGAATCAGTTAAAATTCAGATTTCTAACAAAAATATCTTTGAGGATCTTATGTATGGTCCAATTATTAGTAGCGTATTTAAAACATATGAAAGAACGAAAAAATTTCAGACAGGAAAGATTAATTTGTATTTACTCAACGTCTTTGTAATCATCATTTTGCTTCTGGTATATGTGAGGTTATCTCCATGATGCCTATTGAAACCTCTGCATCTGTATCAGGTGTTCTTATTGGGATTATTCAATTTCTGGTCATATTGGTACTCGCTCCGTTATTAACCGGAATAATGCGAAAAATCAAAGCAATAACTCAAAAAAGAACAGGTTCTAGCATTTTTCAGACATACTTTGATATACATAAATTGATGAGAAAGGATGAAGTAGTATCCGAAGAGGCTTCTTGGATATTTAGATTCTCTCCTTGGATCATATTTTCTTCCACCCTTGTAGTAGCACTCTTCATCCCAATCTTTGTTGTCTATTCTCCATTTGGTCTTGGAGGGGATATTATTTTAGTAATTGGCCTATTTGGCCTTTCTAGGTTTTTTCTAATGCTTGCAGGATTAGATGTTTCTAGCGCTTTTGGAGGTATCGGTGTTAGCAGGGAGATGATGATTTCATCTTTAATAGAGCCTGCACTGTTTTTGCTTGTGTTTATTGTAGCAGTAACGTATGATGCAACAAATATTGACACAATTGTGTCACATGCAGCAGAATCATCCGTATTGATATCAGCAAGCTTGTTGTTTTCATTTTTTGGATTTTTTATTATCGTTATGGCTGAAACTGGAAAAATACCTTTTGATAATCCGGCTACCCATTTAGAGCTTACCATGGTTCATGAAGCCATGGTCTTGGAGTTTTCGGGAAAAAGTCTTGCTCTAATTGAATTATCTCAATCTATAAAACAATTGCTCTTGATATCGCTATTGATCAATTTTTTCATTCCCTGGGGTATATCGACGTCCTTCTCAATCGCTGAAATGTTTGTAGGGCTGTTAGCATTTCTTTTAAAGATGATCTCTTTAGGTATGTTGATTGCATATATTGAAACCAAGGTTGCTAAATGGAGACTATTTAGAATCCCTGATTTGATATTTCTTTCTTTGGCAAGTGGGCTAATGGGTATAATTTTTCTATTTATTTGAGGGTATGGATAAGAAATGATTTATAATAATATTTTGATATTCTTGTCAGGTACGTTACTGATTGCAACTCTTGTTTTGGTAATTAAAAGAGAATTTTCGGAATGGATTCAGGCTTATAAATATCAAACAATTGTTCTCTCTATAATGACTGGAGTTATCGGATATATTACTAATAACTGGGAGATATATCTGGCCGCTATTATCACATTTTCATTAAAGGCTGTGATTGTACCTAAAATTTTAATAAAGGTAACAGAAAAAATAAATTACGATTTCAAAAATGAAACAACACCGTACATTAGCATACGCCTGTCACTTGTTGTTTCAACCATCCTTGTAGCTCTTTCTTACTTTCTAACCCAGCAAATTCAATTAGGTGAAGATGTTATTGCCACAAGTTTCCTGCCCGTATCTATTTCCTTGTTACTCATTGGACTTTTAGTAATGATCGGAAGAAGAATTGCACTAAATCAGATAGTTGGTCTTTTGATATTAGAAAATGGATTATTCTTATTTACCCTCTCCCTCACTCATGGTATTTCTCTGATAATAGAAATAGGTATATTCATAGACATTTTGGTAGGAATAGTAATCTCATCAATCCTAATACACAGAATTGGATATACATTTGATAATATAGACGACATCCATCAAAATCGTGAAAGCATAGAGTATACCGAGGAGGACGATTAGAAAGTTGATCGGTATTATTAGTTCAACAATCAGAATATTGCCTGAATCATTCTTGGTGGTATCCCTTATCTTAACTCCATTATTGGGCGGTATACTTATAACAATTTTCAAAAAGAAAAAACTCGTAGAAATCATCAGTGTTTTGTCTACTACTTTCATACTTTTTCTGACTTTTTTTCTATTCTCATACATAGTTGATTTCAAGAAAATTACTTTGTTCAACGAATTCTTTTATCTGGATTCCCTTAGCATGATTATACTCTTGTTAATTTCCTTTGTAAGTTTCGTTTCCTCAATTTATTCTATTAATTACATGGGAAAACAGTATCGAGATGGTATTGTCGACGACAAACATCTAGTCCGTTATTACCAAGGCTTTAACATTTTCATTTTTACAATGCTTTTAGTTCCAATTATAAACAATATGGGATTGATATGGGTTGCAATAGAAGCAACAACTCTCGTATCTGTCCTGCTAATCATGATTTACGTAAAAGAAGATCCAATAAGATCAGCCTGGAAATATCTCATAATTGCTACCGTTGGATTGTCATTTGCACTAATTGGGACAATTTTCTTTTATTATGCAAACATACATGATCCCCTATTACCAGTTCAACCAGAAGAGGATAAGATAAACTGGACAAACATGCTCGAAAACTCTAAATCTATGGACCCAATGATTGTAAAAATAGCATTTATTTTCATAATAATAGGTTATGGAACAAAGGCAGGTATAGCACCAATGCATACATGGTTACCTGATGCCCATAGCGAATCTCCAACGCCAATAAGCGCCATGTTATCAGGAGTACTTTTAAACTGTGCTCTATACGGGATACTTCGCTTTCATTTAATTAGCAGTGGTTCAATCGGTGCAGAATTTTCTAATAATCTATTGATCATTTTTGGGTTATTGTCTGTTGGTATTGCTTCTTTTTCAGTTCTCTTTCAAAAGGATATGAAAAGAATGTTGGCATACTCTAGCGTCGAAAATATAGGAATAGTTACTTTAGCATTTGGATTTGGTGGGCTCATTGCTATCTACGGGGCGATTCTACACATGATAAATCACGCCATCGTAAAACCATTAATGTTTTTTGCAAGTGGAAAGATTAGCCAGAAATATGAAACTAAAGCAATGTCTAAAATAAAAGGAATAGTTACAACTATGCCCATTACGGGAATTATGTTTCTTATAGGTGGATTAGCAATAGTTGGTTTGCCTCCATTTAATATCTTCTTGAGCAAATTTATGATACTAAGCTCTGGCTTCAGCAGTGATCACATTCTTGCTAGCTCCGTTTTGATAATATTTTTAGCAGTAATTTTTATTGGTTTTGTAAGAAATTTGGTAATGATGTCTTTTGGTAAACCTAAAACACAAATAAAGAATGGAGAACTTGGTAATCTTTCTTTAGTTTCGATGGGAATGCTTGTCGCTTTCATAATAATACTTGGGATATACATACCTGAACCTTTGGACATTCTAATCAACGATGCTGCAAGCATATTCAAACAGGTATGATAATGGAGAATGAAACATGTAATAATGATAATAGTTATGAAGGAAAGTGAGGTTACTTACTTAAGTGTTCTGAGAAGGGAGGCATTGAAGGTACATTGAGCCATAACACTTTTAGTAAGAAAATCTTTGAATACAAGTCATTAATACTTGAAAAATTCAGCGGAAGTGTAGAAAATATTCATTATAAAAATTACAACGAACTACACATTTTGACGAGCAGTCCAGAAGCCGGTACTGAGGTAATTTACTTTATAAATGATAATTTAAAATGCAGACTTGTTACCATGATATGTACTGATGAACGATTCGTTGAAAATCGACCTGATAGAATAGGTGAATTTGACAATTCTAAACATGCAATTGATATATTGGACAAAAGACATAATGGATTCATACTCAGGCATGTTTTTTCAAATGAGACTGAAGATATTTTTTTCGTGGTGACCTCTATAATCTCTAATAAGGACAAGCCCACGTATCCTAGTATCGTACCACGTATACCATCTGCAGTCTACTATGAAAGAGAAATATGCGATATGTTTGGTGTTTTTGCACAAGGGAATCCCGAAACAAGAAAACTTGTTTTACATGAGCAATGGCCAGACAATCTTTTTCCGCTTCGAAAGGATTTTGATATTAAAGCAAAAGTTAAAAAGGATTTAAATTATCATTATAAATTTCTGAAAGTAGAAGGTGAGGGTATCTGTGAAATACCTGTCGGCCCGGTTCATGCTGGAATTATCGAACCTGGACATTTCAGATTTAGTGTATACGGCGAAAATATAGTCAACTTGGAAACGCGTTTATACTATACCCATAAAGGTATCGAAAAACTAGCTGAAACGATGACCCTTGATGAGGCATTGCTTTTATCCGAGCGTATTTCTGGTGATGAATCCGTGGCCAATTCTATGGCATATTGCCAGGCGATAGAGAGGATGGCTTCAATACCAGTTCCTAAGAAAGCCATGCAAATTAGAACAATTTGTGCAGAGTTTGAACGCGTTTGGAATCACCTTGGGACGATCGCCGGTATCTGTACTGACGTGGGGTTTGCATATGGAAGCTCAAGAATGAATATACTCAAAGAGAAAATAATGCGTATAAATGAAAAATTAAGTGGGAGTAGACTCCTTTTCGGAATAAACAGAATAGGTGGAGTAAAAGCAGACATTCCACCAGCAACTCTTAATTTGATTCTTGACGAAACAGCAGATATCCGTCAAGATTTCGATATTTTAGTAGAATTGTTACAGAACACATCCTCCTTTATGGACCGCCTTAAAGGAACAGGAATTATATCGAGTAAAGATGTAATTGGATTAGGAGCGAATGGAGTAATTGCAAGATGCGCTGGAGTAGATGTTGATACAAGGAGGAATCATCCCTATTCATATTATCATCATATTGATCTTAAGAAAATTCAGGGTATCATTGAAAAAATCTCATATGAAGTAGAGTTGAACAAACGAAAAGGCGATGCTCTTTCAAGGTTTGAAGTTCGAGTCAGTGAAATAAAGCACTCTATAGATATTATTCAGAAAACAGCTACTGATATCCTAGCTAAAAG
>WHSX01000058.1 GCA_009379865.1 Candidatus Nitrosocosmicus sp. | reverse complement strand
CGATAGATACTCTCAACTAATTATTGCCACGAGTAAATTCGGATCCGTGGTTTCGATGCCATATATCAAAAGGAATGTCTTTAAGGTCAGGTTTCATTAAAAATTGAACTCGTAACTTATCGATTACTAAGCTTACATGACTTATAGGGTTTAATATTTTGCAAACATGAGATAAAACTCCACTAATCTCTATCACTTATGAACTTTAATAATATTCTAGATAGTTCTTCTGGTGCCGTAATCATTGAATCATGACCTCTTCGAAGTTCAAAATAACCCCAGCTATCTGTTTCTTTTGATCGCATACTATGAAACATAGAATCTCCGAAATCTGTACATGTGATAAAAGTTCTTGATAACCTCTTAGATTGGATATTTTGAATCGACAAAGCCTAGTCATGAGTATGGAAAGGCATTGGACATAAACGACTTTTCATCCAATTAATATCTTCATCGTTAGTAACTCCAAATTCCTCAGGTGTATAGGAGAGTACAAGCCAATCTCTGCTTTCTTCTTTTAATCTTCTTTGCTCATAAATATCGCTTAAACCAGGTATCAGATCAAAACCCCTCTTACCATCTTGCGGAATATATGTGTCAAGAAAAATCATTGATTTTGATTCTATCAGGTATTTTCTCTGCTACGCCGCCAATGACCATACCCCCATAGCTGTGACCTACCAAGACTATATCAAAAAGATCTTGATACTCAAATACTTGAACTATATCATTGATATGGGGATAAATTAATAGCTTCATATAATATATGACTTCTTTCGCCTAAACCGGTAAGTGTAGGAGTATAGATTTCATGATCGTATTTCTTTAGAAAAGGAATTATCTTATTCCAACACCATCCTCCATGACAAGATCCATGGACTAAAACAAGTGATTTTATCAATGAAATACTTTGACAATACTTTATTGTTATTGTATAAATATTTAAGAACAATTAGTATTGTGGTTATTGGTAATCTAGGTAGAAATAGTTCCGATATCGATACGATTTCTACATTAATGAAATTTCAAATACAGTCATGATAATGGTGGAATCTATGTTAAAGGATTGATATTTTATTGAAGGCAACCATTAAGGATAAGGAGCTAATCCATTATAAAGGGATAAAGATAAATCATGAAAGAAAATTAGTACGATGTTGTATCTACAATTTTTCAACCAAAATTTCACCTCTACCAAGTTAAGCTTTGAATACAGTAGTTTTTGAGAGGATTCATTGATTCAATCATTTGTCCATACATGTAGGCAAACTTCCACCATGACTTTCACGATATTCCTTTAGCAATTGATCCTTTACATGCTCGGCGTTTTCCGTAATCAAATAACTAAATCTCTTTGCTTTGCTTATGCAAGGATCTGATAACGATTCTAACAGAGATTGTCTTAGGTTGATACTACTTCCAATGTATAGAATTTTCATGCTTGCATGAACCTTAAAGACTCCGGGCTCGTCAAGAGTAGTAATAGTAGTGATATTAGAGTGATCAAAATCTAACCATTCAGACCAAACATCTTTTCCTTTCTCTTCTTTGTTGTTCATATCCTGCAATTAACTTTAAATGAATATGTATAAAAAGGATTCAAGATTTATTGAAATGTCAAGTCAAGTTAAAATCTAATTTAAAACATTAACTTCTAATGAGGATAACAAAAAAAGTTTTAAAGGCAACTTAAACAAATCCATTGTTAGTAGCAGCAGTAGTAAAAATGCAAACGAAACCACAGGGTCAGTATTAAGTTTGACCATAAGATATGATTAGTTAATGCTTTATAGAATTCTGTTATTTTAAATGAACCTCCTAATGGAACCTACAAGAGGGATAGTCTAACCATTTCCCCTAATGATTACAATTGGATCATTACTTTATTATGATCATCTGGTACCTGTAAGGGCCATAACAACATTAAAAGATAAGAACAAATACACAAAAGTTTAAGACATCAAAGTACATCTTCAAGATTTAACAATATTTGTTTTGGTTATTGCATTAATCCTAGTCATAGTAAATTCCGGATTAAATCTTAGTTATTCTCAAGTAACATCAGACAACTTATTCAATCCGCAATTGCAGGATTCATCCATATTGAAACAATTTAACGAAGATCCAGCTCAAAACAATACTAAATGGAATCAAACATTGGTAAATGATCCTGAGAATATTTTATGTGATGGAACTGGCGAATGTGGTGGAATAGTAGAGGCTGCTTTTGAGAGTAATAACACCATTGCATTAGAATCATTCAACAGGTATAGAATATTAGATACTGTTCATATGATAAGAAATACTGATGGATTTCAAATAGTGGATGTTTCTATAAATCCTCAAGATGAAGATACAAAATATCTAGTCGCAATGTCAAAGTAGAAATCAAAAAGAATTATCTTTTCTTCCTCCCTCTAGAAATTTTTATCATTCTTGATCTTTGTAACTATGTCTGGCAATACTCTAGTGGTAGTTAGGGAGTGGAAAGTAGAGCCAACCCTATTACCATTCATGTTAAAGACATGATGCTAAATGAAGAGGCTATAAAGCAGGAAGGAAATTTTATCTATAAGTATGTAAGTTATCTTTTATGAAAATTATTAGTGCCACTTCCGAAATTCCTAGTATGACCAAAGAAGAAGCAGAGAAATTTCTTGAAAGTAAATTGAATTTGCAGTTGGCCACAGTCGATGAACAAGGTGATCCAAATATCCAGCCTGTCTGGTTTTACTATGACAAAGAGGAAGAAAAACTATGGATAAACACATCTAAATTTGCCAAGAAAACTCAAAAAATTCTAAAGAGGTCAACTATTTATTTTTCCATAGATGATGAAAATACTCCAGTTAGAGGAGTTAAAGGTAAAGGGATTGCGACCATATTAGATGATCTAAAAACAGTCGTTCCACTAGGAGAAAAGATTAGTTTGAAATATCTGGGTACTCTAGATCATCCAATAGCAAAAATGATTTCCGAAGATACAAAGAAAGGAGGCGTTGTACTTGTTGAAATTAGTCCAAAATTCTTTTCTACTTGGGATTATGGTAAAATGCAGTTTTGACTTGCTTATTATTAGATTTGTTCTCGCTTTTGATTTAGCAATTAAATTCTAGACCAAATAAGTCTCTTGAAAGATTATTTTTTTTAAAATGATCTGCTGGTTTGAAAATATCAAAGATAACCAATTTTTGATTGATATAAAAATCCTGACAATTTAACTACTTTTTCTTTTAGGGACAAACCTATTAAAAGGTCTCTAAATCTCCTACATTGAAAATCCCAACGAAAGGACCGATATTGTCTTGAAGGCAACCGGTCATACTGTAATTTTACTACTTTATAAAAACCACATAGTATAGTTTTGATTATTAACTAGATCCACAATAACATACCTTATATCATCTATGTGTGCTCAGTAGTTCGGTCAGATTAATTAAATTACATACCGGATAAACATGAATTTTAATTAAGGATCGCTATAGAATTTGCAAAAAATAAATAAATAAATAAATAGGTTTGTCTAGTCTTCATAAGCGTATTTTCTAAGACTTTTTGTTCTTAAGATGATCTTCAATGTGTTTTTTTGACGACTTCATTGCAACTAAAAGCCCTAATAGTACGATAAATGCTATTTGAAAGACTTCGATAGCAATTGCCATGTCCCCAACCATTCCTGCCCTTCCTGTTATTGGATTTTCTGGTATCCTTGTAATAACCCATATAAGTACAAATGCAATCGTTCCTACTATACCAATATAATCCCATATTTTACCCCAATTCTTTACTGTGGGAATTATCCAGAATATTTGTGCTAATCCACCAACTAGAAACAAAACAGTCATTTGAGTATTAAAAGCTGGCAGCATATTGAGATGAAGAATACCCGCGATTCCTGTACATATCGCAGCTACTATGGAAATTAACAGAATCTTGTTCATTGTTAGTATAAAGTTATAAAACTATATAACGTATTATTAAATTGTTTATTACAAGTTAATAGGAAAAATGGAAGAGCTATCACCATAGATCTTATTTATCCCTTACTAGAATCTTTTCTTAGATCAAAAAATGATAATCTAGATAAATGATAAATAGGAATTTCTCTCAAGTAATGTTTACACCTGAACCTCAAAGAGTGAAACTCAAGTCTCATCACTTTTGCACGTAATGATTTGGAAAAGTAGTAAAGGCTACATTCATGTGATAAGCATCTTGACAGTCGAGCTAATCTGGGTCATTATACCACAATTTGATAACCATGATGACAGCAAAAAAATAGATAGGTAACACTCCAATCTATCTTACCATTCTTGAATGAGAGAAAGATACAAAAGCATGAGAAAGTTCCCCATGCGAACTTCTAATTGATGCCTTTATTACTTTTCTCTTTGTTTAAGTTTCTTACTATTGAAATTATAGGCTGTTAGAAATACAGACGGATAATATCCATATTTTATTTTGTTAGAGTAAATCATGAGATTTTATCCCAGGATTAATCACATAATCCTGCATATTATCATTAACTTATTTCAGATACTCGATAAGGAGCTTTGTTAGTGGATTATTTACGCCTATTCTATCCATGGTTCCCCAAGTAGTGAAATAAGTTGTAAAATTTGTTCCTTCGAAAATCCTATATTTGATGTTCATAACAATTTGAATTAATGGAGAAATAAGGAGATAAAAGAAGTACTATATCAAAAAAACTTATTTTCAAATTCAATAATCACAATACAAACTAAATATTTTCAGGACCTACCATAATGTTGCACTAGACTGCATGTTGTATTCATAATCCGCCCAAACGCATCAAGCCAAACAACATTCTTTTAGTTTCCTAGTGCATGGAACGGAAGTAAGACAGCTAGAGGTTTCGCACCAGTTCCCTCTATTACTTCCCATTCCATCTCTATTCATCCATATTTTGGTGTTAAAATTTGTCATTTACCATAATACGGTTAATCTAAAAAGAGATAGAACCTTCTAGGAATTGCCATTGATAGTATTGTTAGATAGTGGAGTGGAGTCATTAAGGATGATTTGATTCTCTGATATCAGAATGTACAAAATGTATTTATGCGTATACCACCAGTTTACCACGATGACTACATTGGTTTGTCGAATTTCAAATCTCAAAAGAATAGGCTTGGATTAATTCGTAAACTAGTTGTTCTAAGTAAGGACTATAGATACAAAAGTGTTGAGGCCTTGATCAAAATATCTAAAAATAGCTATTCAAATAATAATAATGAAATTAATGGAGACGCTTAGTTGGGAGATACAGATCATAATAGAATCATGTCAATATTGGACATTTTCTTTTATCATTCTATCACATTAAATAATCCCATCCATCCTAAATCTGAAAATTCATTTATATGCGAATGAAACATGTATTTTCCAGGATAAGGATAATCAAATTCCAGTATGCCTCTATCGCCTTGGCCTAGTGTCACGATATCATTTTCAAAGGAAGGTTCTTTAAATGTTCCACTCGGGTAGTACTTGTACATATTTCCATGCAAATGAAATGAATTAACCTGATCAAATTCGAGCATATTGATCAGGTAGATACGGTAATTCGTGTTCGTGTTTATAGGAATCGGGTTTTCCACATAATCAAATGCCTTTCCATTTACGGTATACACCTCATTTCCGTGTTCAAATTCTTGGGGCATATAGTCTTCTTCAAATTCTTGAGGGGTTGGAATACGGCTGGGACCAATTCCTTCTTTTTCATAGTCTAAATCATATCCGTTCATCATCATAACCATCTCAGTCATATTTTGTCTTGGTGTTTTTGGATCAATAATAAAGGCACCATAAAGTCCTTTGTTGATATGCTGATCAATGGGAGAAACATGACAATGATATGGATAAACACCATATGGCTGCGCTGTAAAGACGTATGTAAAGTTTTGACCGGGTTTAATATATCCTCCAGGTCCATCTACTCCATCCATATTAGAAGGATGTGTAGAATGTAAATGCAGTGAATGGGTATGGTTATTTTCTTTACTGTTTATTACATTTATCCTTACTAAATCGCCTTCTGTTACTCGCATAGTGGGACCAGGTATCGTGCCATTAAAAGTCCATGCATCAAAAAATGTTAAACCATTACTAGCTATTGGTATAGACTGATTTTCCTCTATAATCAGAGTAAATTCCCTGATTGTTTGATTATTTCCGTCACCTGTTGTGCTACTAGACTTGATATGACCACAGTTAAAAAAAGTCAAATATTCTATTGAAGATGGTTTCTTATCGGTATCAGGATTACAATTTTTAATTTTGTCATATTTCTCAGTAGAGGGTAAATCCCCATTAGTAATATTAGAGGTAACAAGAGAACCATCGTTAACAAGATTACCGTGTGAACCTGAAAGAGAATTGGAAGTAGAAGTTATCCGTGAATTCTCATAGATTGGACCTTGAAAAGTTGTTAGACTATTAGTTGCCATTATAGGATAGAGGGAGAAGGATAAAAAATAAACAGTAATAAAAGTTACCAATAATAGGATAAGATTTATTGTCAAAAAATTAGGATTTCGCATGAATAAAACCTTTGTTTTACTATTCTATGATTTACTTATATGGTAACTTTGCACCTATATCTTTTAATGCTGAAATTGTAGTATCAACGGTCATGCTTGGACCTGCTGTCCATATCAAGAGGGTTTGCTCTGAACCCGTATCTCTGGCTAAACCGCGAAGGTCCTTAAAAGAATATGTGCTGTCTATTGAAAATCCGTTATTTCTAAAATCCTGAACATATTCATCGATATCTGTGGTCGGAACCATAAAGACTCCAACGGTTTCTATGTTGTTATCGGAAACAACAGGAGATGGATTAGTAGTGGCCTGTGTCTCTTCATTTGATGGAGTAATAGGAGTACTAGATCCAATAACTGCTTTATTTGCACTTGAATTCAAGATATTGGGTTGGTCTACTACTTTAATATCGCCCTTCATTACAAATCCTTTTTGTACTGCTTCTTGGTCTATATCTGGACTAATATATCCAAAATCCCCTACTGTATTGAAAACCATCGGATTAGATGCAGTAAACTCGGGTAACGTTCCACTATCAAATAAACTCTGATCATTATTTAATATAATTTCATGTTCGTGGCTTACGTCACCGCTAAACCAAATAACTTGGGTCCCTTTATTTATTATTGCAGTTTGGGGTAGAAAAGATTGCTCTATAAATCTATTTTCTTTGGCTTCCCCGTTGCCATGATGGGCTTCATCAGGAATTAGAATAATTAGGTTTTTGACATTATTTCCTAATACAGCAGTTCCCGTATCGTAAATGGATTTAGCATCTATGTTCGGTTGAGTTTGTGTATTATTTAATGTTGTAGCAAATGCAACAATGTCATCACTGGAGTTATAATTTAAACTAGTTAATGCCACTGTTAAAATAAATACAAAAATTCCAGCCAAAGCTATCGTCTTATTTCTTTTATCAAAGGTCATAATTTTTTTATACATCTGTTTAGTTAAATCAAGAGTAATATAATAAACATCTAACAAATCAGGTTTCCTTAATTATATCTTCATGCTACTAAAGTAAGTTTCTACAAATTATTATGTAACAATATATCGACCAGAATTACAAAAGGATATCCAAAGAAAAACAGATAAAAATTTTGAATCAGAATAACAATCCTATCCTTATAACTTTAATCCAAGATTAAATGTCAGCTGTAGATGGTAGTGTACTTTAGCATTACCAACTGCCATTATTCTTGAATAAATATTTAAGAATAAATAGCATACGGTTAGTAATACATAAGTTTATATTATAAGGTACGATCATCAGTAACCATTTCTACAATATTGAATTTTCAATTACAGATATCATAATGATAGAAATCACATTTAAGGACTGATATCGTCCTGAGCCCACCAGGCCCAGTGAGACACCATCTTTTCATTTATTCAAAAATGATGAGGTTGTAGTAAAGTACCTATTAATAAGGCCAATGCCATGGGTACGAAACCTCCCGATACCCATTTGCCTTCATGGACATTAAGCAAGTTCAAAAATTGTTCATTTCCATAACTTTTCATACCAATTATATTCTTTTTATAAGAAGACATTTTTCTTCACCGAATGAATGTTACTATTAATACTATAAGTATTTTTCCATGGATCTTAGTGTTACTATGCTCGAGTATATAGTTAACACAAGTAATAATTTATCATCATTTTTAAAATCATTAATTAATGGATTATGAGGTCAGCACCTTGTAATCGATCCGAGCCCTCGCAATGATATAGATGCAACTAAATTGTGAATAGTATCATAAATGCGGTGTAAATATCAAATGATTCATTACCTTTTATGATAGTAAAATTGTGTTCATGATCCGAGTTGAGCATTATAATCATCCACATTCTGGTTAGACAATAATAAAATCTTGTAAGATATATTCGAGTAGATATCATTTTCATTATTTTCGGCCAAATTATTTCCTTTTGTTAGATAAATACTAATAAAAAAACCCAGAGATATAATAAAACCGATCAGTTCAAGTAGTAACATATCATCGCTATTCATAGAACCACTCATTTACATTTACATGGTCAAGTTAATATTACCATCTTAATATACTTGTTATTAATTGCGCATTTACAACAATATCATTCGTGATTCAAAAAGTTTTTAGATAGTTTAACAAGAATATATTTATAGGCAGATCTTTATACAAGACTATTGGACAATCATGTAGAATCTAATTCCTCAGATCCGGACCCTAAACGCTGTATTGTAATAATAGATGATGAGATAGATTTGCTTACTGTTTATAGGAAAGCATTGGAAATGTCCGGATTAGTTGTCTCGTCGTTTTCAGATCCGATAATGGCACTTGATGAGTTCAAGATCAATCACTCCAAATATAGCTTAGTAATGACGGATATCCGCATGCCTAGTATGAACGGATATGAATTAATCAATCAGATTAAAAAAATTGATCCTTTTGTAAAAGTAATCTTTATCACTGCACAAGAGGTTTCTAAGTCAGAGATAATGTCAAAATTGGATGATGGAATAGTGATTGATGAATATATTAGTAAGCCAGTATCGTTAGAAAAGTTGAATCAAGCAGTATTTTCAGTAATTAAAAGCAACCGATAAAAATTAGATATCTAAGATTCAGAAGCACTTGTTTAATTGCATCAAGTTATTATCAGTTATCCTTACAAAAAGTAATTTAGAATATCTTTTCATTTAATGATGATGTTGTACAAATAGGTATTGTAAAAACAAAAGTAGCTCCCTTTTCACCAACGTTATTCTGTGCCCAAATTTGGCCCCCATGTGCATTGACAATGTTCTTACAAATGTACAATCCTAACCCTGTTCCCCTCACGGATTTAGTAATGAATTTTGAAAACAATTTTGGTAGTATATCTGGATCAATCCCCGTTCCTGTATCTTTTATAGAAACTTTTACAAAATCTAAGTTATTGATTATATACTTATCTAATTTTACAATAATTTGCTCATTCAGATTTGTAAACTTTATGGCATTATCAATTAAATTTGTAAGGACTTGTAAAATTCGTGATTTATCAATTTCCACGACAAATTTTTGGGCCGGTATGGAAGCGTCGTTAATTGGTTCTATAATCTCATTTTCATGGAATATCAGTTTTACAATTTCATTTTCTATATTTTCACTCGTTTTGGGATCTGAAGTATATTTTTTACCATTTATTAGAAGCTGGTCATTAAAGTCTACAATACTATCATATACGAATTTTCTCATATCAATGGGTTCCTTATCCAATATGAGGGAGTTCGATTCTATTTTTGTAATATCTAATACATTATTTGTGAGCTTTGATAGCTTATTGGTATTTCTAATGATAATGTCTAAAAGTTCGTTTAGATGTGCAGGATTTACCCTTACCTCACCGCCTGGCTCATGTAAAGCCATCTGATTCAGAATAGATTTCATAACTTCAGACATCATTAAAATAGGCTGCAAGGGATTTTTTAATTCATGAGCAGCTATGTGGATAAAATCATTCTGAAGCGACTCACTCTCTCTTAATTTTTCATTTGCCTTCTTTAAATTTATTGAAATCTCTGTTTGATTCCACAGGTTCTCAAAGAATAGGACATAGGATAATACACCAGCCTTACTATTCGAATACGTCGATAATCCGATAGCATCATAAAATGAATCTTTAGAATCATCCCTTAGCTCCATGACTAAGGAAATCTTTTTGTCAACAATCAAAATTGTTGATCGGGTTTCAAGAAAGTTTTCAATGTCTCTAAATTCGATGTCAGTAAGTTTTAGTTTGTCAAAATTCTTCTCTAATTTTAATTCTTCAATAATTCGTGAAATTCTACGATCGGAAGGAATAAGTGCTTTTAATTTTACACCATTGATTTTTACTGATTCAAATATGGAAGAGATTAACCCCACTTTATGCTGTCTGATAAATGCCCCCGTAGATGGAAAAATGATCATTATTTCTTTCTTAGAAGATGGTACTATGGTCTGATAAAGATCGTGTACATTATTGGATTTTGATATAATATCTATCCTTTCAGGATCATAACCTAGGTCAATATCATTAATGAGATCTCCTACATCTATTCCGTTTTTCCACAAATCTTCAAATATGGCTTTATAATGCCCTATATATGAAGGGTCGTTACTCACTAACATACTAGTAATTAATTTATCATGATCCGAAGCATGATTACTTTCAATATTTGAAAGAAAAAGTTTGTCCGTAACCAAATAATTAACTATAGGGAGATTCTTGATACGCCTTATTTTGATCCCCATGTCCATAAACAATCTCAATAATTCTACATCTTCCTTTCCATTAACTGAAACAATCCATCGAATACCTCCATGATGTTTCTTATCGTATCTATCCATCATCTTTTGATATACAATAAAAAGTGACCGATATGCTAACTTAAGCATACTAATATCTGAACAAATCAGTACTTCATCAGAGTTCTCAGCTAAACCATTAATATTTTCATAAATCTCATTCCAATTATCGATTACCTTCGTAGAGATTCTTTGGTAACCTTCTTTGATTTCCCTTATTCTTAGTTCCGCAGGAATAGATTTGTCCCACAGACTCTCGAAAACCTCTTGTTGTTGTTCTATGATTTCCATGACGTTACTATAAATAAGATGTGCAACAGGCTGAGCTTCCTGCAAATTTGCTGTTGCTATGTACTCTTTTTCAGTTACAGCCATGCCACCTTTCGCATTATCAATATGACGAAGTTCTGCAATTTTCATAAATTCGTGACAATATTGTATATTGTTGTTATTTATTTCAGTAATGAATCTTATTTTGACTCCTCTCTTATTAGCGTCTTTAAATCCCTTTCTTATAGGATCCACACCCATTCCAATGGAAGGACCTTGAGAATTAGTATAATTATCCCATTTTAGTGATGTATTGCTCAAAACTTTTAGAATCATGTAAGTAGTCTTGTCGGTACCATATATCACCTCGGTTCTCTCATCTAGCTCATTAGGTTTATCAGTCGGACTTAAAGGAGTGGATTTATAATCGCTAGTATTATCTTCACTATGACCATCTTTGTCATCTAGCTCTCGATCAAACATACCCTACCCACCGGTATGAAGCTGTGCGGGATGTAAGATGATTCACGATATTGTATTTGAATTAAAATACTCCAGTATATAAGACTTTAAGACTTTATTTGATTTTTTTCTATTTCTTATTGGTAAGTATTATTCTACTTGTCTATCTATCTGACTTCTAGTCAACGAAAGTATTTGATTCACATTCTTCTGTTGTCTTCAGACAAGCTGTGTACCGATTAAAGGTTCAAATGACCTCTGTCGCAGGAATTGAATTATCATGTTAAAGAGTATAACAACAATTATTAGTGATTTTACTATTGAACGAGGTATACCTAATATTACTATAAGGGAATAATAATACCATTCAACAGAAACATATCATATGATTACTTATTAATTTGGTGAGATCCATATATATCGTTCATTAGTGTTAGCTACACATTCTTCATGTCCCTGAGAAATAGTATTAGTCGTCATAATCATGCTATGGAACCTTAAGGTTAAAATCTGATCGATGGTCATTTACTAATTCCGGTAGCCTTAGGCATAACAAAATGAAGATTAGAAATCAAATATCTTTCATACAAATGTTTTTCTTTATGACAATTGACTTGGAATATGTCTTTTACTTAACCCAACAAGGCCATTAATCACTTGGGTTCAAATATTTCTTGGTTGTATAAGAGATTAGATAAAAGAAGCAGGTAAATGACACTCCGCAAAGTTAGGAACAACTATCAAAAATATTGACCTCAAAGTGAAAAACCAAGTCAATTGACATGTAATAAAGGAATTCTTTGACTACCTACAATCTCTAGACACTTCAGAAACTATAATAATGGTCCGTTGAAAGTATCAAAAATTTTTGATATTTGAGTAGATAGGACTCAACTGTATCTGGTGTTGTATTAACTCACATTGGACTCAACTATGACAAATATTCATTACACCAAACTATCCAGAAATCAATCTATGAAAATAAGAATAATAGTTATGGTTATTTTTTATTTTAATCTGTGATAGTAGCAGAATGATATGGGGCTCCACATTTAGGACACATTGCGTGATCGCAAAGACATTCTTTGCAGTAATCATTGCTTGCCTCAAATTCAGTTTTATCTCCTTTATAATAACATATCTCGCATACTAATTTCACCATTGTAATAAAGATAAGATATCGCAACTTAATAATTTATTTATGATTTTTATAGAAAGAATGACATTGATGATTAACTTTTCTTCATATAAAACTTCCCCTGATCACAATTGAATATAAGAAAAGATTATGGAAACTGTATATTCTCAATAGGATATAGCTTAATGACAGATGGATGACCTTGTATTTCCATTTGCTAACTGATTGTATTCTCTAATTCCCCCCATTATCCTACAAATCTCTGTTTATTGCAATATTAACTAGACCATAGTAAAATGACTTCAACCAAACAATAAATTAAAGGAACAATGCTCATAAATCAGTGGATTAAAAGCCGGTGTTTCTCATGTGCCTATTTTTGCTCCAGGCGTCATCTGTCAATGTAATTTCTTGACTAAAAATAAAATAGCCCCTATTGGTATGAAAAGAACAAAAAGTAGTAACAAATAAGGAGTATCTTCTAAATATAAGTGGCTCGAAACTAAAAGTATTCCATAGATATTTATTACTATTGATGGGGCAACTAGAGCTACTATCAATAATTCATAATATTTGGTAATTATAGATGGTGATGGTGTTAATTGATTCGTTGGAGCTCCTTGATCTACTACCGCTGTTGTTTTAGATGCACTCTGAATTCTTAATCCCAGAATAAAGGACGATGTTCCTATCAGGAAAGAAACTGCAGTAAGAATATTACCAGTAAGGCCATGGACTATAGCTAGCGGCGCACCTGTTCTTGTTTGTGGTTGTTGTTGCTGTTGTGCTTTTACAATATATTCATTATCAAGCGATAGTAAAGTGAGGAATGTAAGTAGGAATGTAAATGTCAACAAAGACAAAACAATAAATTCAACAAATGACTAGCCAACAACATTATCGACATACTCACAAATTTATTCATTCTGAAAAATTCGGTATGGAATGAATGTAGAATAATCCATATATTATTTAATTGAGCCTGGGTCATAATTCATTTTAATGATACTATCCAAAAATCAACTGGTCAATTAGATTAACAGCCTATCATATACTTGATCATCCTTCTTGGATTATTTTTCTTTTGTATCTTGCAGTTGTAATAAACAAGTAATTGATAGAGTAATACGGCTAACAATATGATACCACGCATCTTATCATATCCTCTTGCAGGTACTGGATCTATCCTAAAGATGGATTTGATGTGTTCAATCAGCGGTTCTACAGATGTACATCTCTTTGAGTAAATTACCTGTCCCAGCGCTGATTGATAGAAGTCAGCAAGTTTCAGCCTTTCTTCGGGTGTATTTCTGTATCTGCGAACTGGACATACGAGCTGAAATCCCATGCAAAGGCTTAATCCATACAGCGAATAGTCATCATAC
>WHSX01000057.1 GCA_009379865.1 Candidatus Nitrosocosmicus sp. | reverse complement strand
CGCACATATACTTTCAACTATAAAAGAGGACTCAAAAGTAAGCGCTAATAGATTTACAGATAATACTGGGATGCTTAGTTTTCCATGGGATGTACTAATTGCAACGGCTCACAATTATTGATTTATTTGCGTTCAATTGATTGTTTGATGAAAAGTCTCTTTCACTTTTCAATACTTAATTGTTATATAGTCTGAGAAGCTTTTAGATAATCAGTTTTTGATATCAACCTTGTGTCAATATTTAGTCAAATCAAGACCAATTCAATATCAAAATGAGTTCAAAAATGTGTCAAAAATAAGAAAAGCCAGTAAATAGTAAAGAAAATTACTGGCCCCTTTGAAGTCTTAAATATATAATTTACCATATTCGCTATACCCTCATTCACTCTATTACAACAATGAATTTTCTTTCTTTGTAGCTGTTCTCCATCAACACTAGGATGAGATAACAGACAGCGACATCTTTTATAAGTTTCGTCAAACAATTTTTTGGCATGCATTTCCAGTCTTTTTAATTTAGCCACTTTCTAATCTATTGAATTTTCATTGACTGGTCAAAACAAAAAGATATCGACAGAAATACATGTAACCTTAATGGGGAAGAGATATCCCATGACTAATCCATTTATACCAATTCCGCATTCATACTATCATGTCAACCACTCAATTTAGCTCACAGTCCCGAGGGCAGTATGAATCTAAGGCTTACTCTGTTGCGGGCCCAAAATCTCAACTTGTACCAACCGCGATTCCGAGGCGCGATCCTGGCGATGGCGACGTTCAGATCGAGATCCTTTTCTGTGGTATTTGTCACTCTGACCTACATCAAGTCCGCAATGAGTGGAGTGCAATGCCCACTGTCTATCCGTGCGTTCCTGGACATGAGATCGTCGGCCGTGTCACCAAGGTTGGCTCCACAGTCACCAAGTTCAAGCCCGGTGACCTAGCTGCAGTAGGCTGCTTGGTAGACTCCGATGGTAACTGTCCCAACTGCCAGTCTGGTCTGGAACAGTTCTGTCCGCACATGACCTTGACTTACAACTCTCCAGATATACACCTTGGAGGTGTCACATATGGAGGCTATTCCGATAGTATTGTCGTCAAGGAGCACTTTGTTCTACATGTTCCTTCCAACTTGAATCTTCCAGGAACAGCTCCTCTCTTATGCGCTGGAATAACTACATACTCCCCCATGCGTCATTGGGGCGTCACCACAGGAAAAAAGGTCGGGGTGGTAGGTCTTGGAGGCCTGGGTCATATGGCCGTAAAGTTTGCTGACGCGCTTGGTGCCCATGTCGTGGTTTTTACTACTTCGCTTAACAAGAAAGAAGATGCGATGCGCCTCGGCGCAGACGAAGTGGTTGTTTCACGAAATACAGACGAGATGAGCAAACACGTAGGCAGTTTCGACTTTATAATCGACACGGTCTCTGCAGAGCACGACATTAACGCATACCTGCAATTACTTCGCCCCGATGGCAACCTCACCCTCGTCGGTGCACCGGACAAGCCTCATGCTGTCTCTGCTTTGAGCCTTCTGTTCAATCGTCGCAGCCTCTCTGGCTCGCTTATTGGAGGTATCGCCGAGACGCAGGAGATGCTCGAATTTTGTAGCAAACATAACATCACCGCTGATGTAGAAATCATTCCAATCCAGAAGGTCAACGAGGCTTTTGAGAGACTGTCCCGTGCAGATGTAAAGTATCGCTTCTCCATTGATATGAAATCTCTCAAATCTCAGTAATATGGCGATGCTCGTTGCTTCTAATCTTCGTGTTTAGAAACTGCTCATTAGGAGTTGAAATTTGAAAAAATAGTTTTACTAATCTTTATCATAATGCTATAGTATGAGCCAGTATCGCTTTTTAGCTACCTATACAAAGGGTTTCCTTATATGTTAATATCAATGGTATCATCTATAGTGTTCCAATCTATTTTTATAGAAGAAAAAACTTGATTCTTCATTACCATAGAGTCTTCGTATTAACATATTATCAAAATCAGAAATTCTTTGTCTTCAGTGCCAAAAACAAGTCCCTCTATCATGTTAAAGAATACCAAAATATTTAATCAAAAAAAAAGATTTCGGTTATGCCTGGATTGTTAATTTACCATTAGAAGATATCATTGATATTAGCATACAATTTGAGCTAATTTTCTAGTCTGGCTTATCTAACCCAATATTAGATAAAGACTAGTCAATTACGTTTTATAAATTGATATTTACAGGATAAAGTGTAATGTTTTATGAGCTGAGGGTATGGGATTTAAAATCATGGAGGTTCTGGATGTAACCAAATTCTAATTGGGTAATTATATCTTGGGCCCTTTCTACTTTGAGACTTTATTAACATTTTAGGTATTAACCTTGGAAACATTTTAGGTATTAACCTTGGAAACATATTGGGTATTTGAGTCATGTTCTTTAACGTATAGTATGTCAAATAATACTGGAAGGGGGACAATGCCAAAAGATATACCAGCACACGAGTTGCCATCTGCAAATTCCATAGGCAACTTAGAGCCTGTTGCTTTCTTTAACGATGCCATGCCAACAGGAGTTACCGTCTCGCACAAAGGACGTATTTTTGTAAACTTTCCAAAATGGGGCGATGATGTCAAATTTACTGTTGCAGAAATTACCGATGGTAATATGGTCGCCTATCCTGATGAGTCAATAAATCAGACTAATCAAGAGGATCTCGCTTCAACATTAGTATCTGTTCAATCTGTCGTTGTTGATCCAGCAGATCGCTTATGGATTCTTGACACTGGAAGCCCTTTGTTTAAACCTACTGAATATGGAGGACCAAAATTGGTTTGTGTGGATTTAAACACAAATATGGTAATAAAAAAGATTCTCTTTCCCCAAGCAGTAGCTCTACCAACTACTTATCTAAATGATATTCGATTTGACTTACGAAGAGGTACTGAAGGTATGGCGTTTATAACAGATTCGGCTCAAAACGGCCCAAACGGGATTATTGTGGTTGACCTTGCATCCGGCGAGAGCTGGCGTCGACTCAATGATCATGCATCGACTAAACCTGAGGATATCCGTTCCTTTCTTCCAATTGTAGAAGGCAGGCCCTTCATAGATCAACAGCAAGATGGATTATTGAAACAGAATGCTCGTATGGGTGTAGATGGCATTGCAATTAACTCAGACGGATCTCGCCTATATTATTGTCCACTTTGTAGTCGCAATCTATTTAGTATTGCAACTGATGCACTTGCTAACCGAAATATATCGGAACAAGAGGTCGCTACTACCATAAGTAATCATGGAGACAGGGGTGGGGCGTCTGACGGTCTTGAATCTGACTCTAGTGGAAATTTATACTCTACTAATTATGAACATAATGCCATTCTTCGCCTTAGACATTCTGACAGTATCTGGGAGACATTGGTATGTGATCCAAGGTTGTTATGGCCAGATACATTAGCATTAGCTAATGATGGATATCTTTATGTTACTGCGAATCAATTGCATCGTCAAGCGCGTTTTAATAAAGGAAAGGATCTCCGAGTAAGGCCTTATACCTTATTCCGTATACTAATAGACGCTCAACCAGTCTTATTACGTTAATCTTCGGTCATATAAACAATGATCTGGATGATACAGTAGGAAAAACTACAAATATATCTAACTTGTTCATGCACCGTTGTAATCTCGCACGTTAACATTATAAGGATCCTGGATACCGAACTGCAATCAATAGAAAAAACTAATATATTGATCCATATCTTGGTTGTTTATATCATCTTGGTTTAATGATAATACGATCAAATTCACTCTTAATGTTTCAAGGAATTCTCAGCACAACAATCTTCTCATAAGACTTTATTTCTAAACCAATCGCCATTATTATTTCATTTAGAAAAAGTATGTGATGTTATTGTTTGAACCGAAATTAAAACATCTATCTTCTTTCTTCCGGAAACATTTTTTCACCATAGAAACTAAAAGAATGGGCCGCACCAAGGTTATAATCCATATCCTGGCACCTGATGACGCACTAAAGGAGATACAAAAACTTTGATAAAAAAAGAGGATATAATGAAAATTGTACTTAAACCCTAGGAATAAAGAGATATAGCACATATACATACCAATGCAATTACGAAAGAGAAATGATGCACTGATTTTTAGAGATGGCTAAGACAATAGCTATAAAACATAAACCCATCTACTATAGTTAATCGACAAGGTACAACATGTTAATACCATCTTTAGCGTTTCTCAGTTGAATTTTTAATTCGATTTGTCAGTTTTAGATTTTACAAAACAAGATAGAAAAGAGAAATAAAAGATACAGGGATTTTATCAATTACTCAAATTGAATGGAAAATGAATTTGATTCCGGTTTACTATAACTAATCTCGGGATGCCCTAATAACTATAGAATGAAGGTTCTAACCAATGAAAGAAGTGTTTAACATTAAAGCATTCTCAAAACTCTCGCCGTTATTATGACTCGATCTTACAAATGGTTGTATTTCACCGGTCTTGTTATCCCACCATGTGATGGAAACATGATCTTCATGAGATACTATGGTAGCATTGGCTGAAAAAGACGTGTTATTACCTATGTTAATCGGCACCTCAAAAGTATATCCTCCATCCATACTTCTGGTAAAAAATAATTCCCAATTCCCCGTCTTATTATCTGGCCATACAATATAGAGATTATTTCCTGAAGAGGCCATAGGAGATAGAAGCAGGGGTTGACAACAATCCTTCTGGAATGAAATTCCTAGGATTGAATTATTGCTTATGAAGTTATCAGTTGTAAAAAAAATTTTTATTTCGAGATGCTGTTAGTAATGCTATTTATTGCGGTATCAAAACACTTGTGTGTATATTACTGATTATCTTCCTTGTGTTACTAAATAATGATTCCATCCAGGAATTTAAATGAGAAGATGTTAATATAACTAAATCATAATTCATTTCGTTAATTTCACCTACTATTTCATCTATTGTGTTACCTGTCTTAAATTTAAATGAGACTTTATTCTTACAACCAGCAAGTTCAATCTTCTTAATTTTCTCCTCCATCGACTCTATTAAGTCACCTTCAATATTATTCACATAATCTTGTTTATTAGCAGCAGTTGACAGTGGGTTTGATATTATTGGAGAGGATGGTGATGATGACGTTGGCGAAGGTGGTCGATTGTTAGAGATATTTCCTGAAGTGTCTCTTAATTGTTTTGCATCGTTAATTACTTGTAGAATTGTTATCTCGGCACCAGACAATTTTGATAAATAAATAGCATAATTAATTGCCTTATTGGATTTATCCTTTCCATCATGAGTTACTAGAATTTTTCTAAAAGATGGGAGGATAAATTCAGAAATAAACTCCGTCGGATCTGGAAACACTGTCGGATCTGGAAACATAAGTATCTTATCAAAACGAATTATTTAATAATATCTAATAATTATTTTACAATCGTCAAAGCAGCTATTTTAAGTTTAGACTTTGAAAAAAATTCAATAGGCAAATATGACTTCTCGCTATAGTGTTACCAAAATAAAATATAGTATGACTCTATCAATAGAAAATCAAGTTGACATAACTATATGTCTCACACTTTCAATTAATAATAACAAATCTAACAAACATATAGAAATTCTACATTGGTCAAGTCGGATACGTGTCATTCTTGCCTATAATCCCAACTGAATTTTTTTCAATATTGTGTAGTTACTAATATGAGTAACCAATCATATAACAAAATTCAAGGCTAAACTAGGCAGCACTAGGACATGTCTGTGCTTAATATTTGATATTGAAGATTCAAATATATAAGGTAGCATACAATCTACTAAACGAGTAACTGAACGATCACCACATAGAGAATAAATATTCTAAGGTGTAGACGAGCAGAGAGTGGAATAAGAAAATTTTGAAAAAACAAATTTTAAAGATACTTTCTCCCAAAAATTTCTTCTTTTATAATATCTCCTGAATTTAGTAATATGAGATCAAATAGTACAATTCGTAAAGACTTTACTAACCTTACACAATTCATCTGTTTATAATAGATCACTTGCATAACTAGACAATGATTAATGTTTTACACCTTATCCATAATAGTATACCCTATGTGTAATTCAAATTGTACTTTCCATATCCAAAATATTTAATTCTTAGAAGTTTTTCGATAGATACTAATTACTCAAAAGAGATCTATTATAGAAAATATTCTCAGAAGTAATTCGGTATCTGGTTTGATATCTATCCTAAAAAGATTGTAGCATCTATTTTATTCTACTTGCTTCATCAAATCAAAATTATCCCATAATTTGTAAAGTCTTTATGCAAGATCGCATCTAATTCATTCAATATCACGGCGTTGCTTATATGCATCCAGTACGAAGGATAATCAAATTTTATCCTAGTTCCGGATTTCTATATTCTTTACCTTTTTTCACAATGACTTTTATGAGTATGTGTCATGTGTCGTGGCCATAATTCTTATCAATTTATACTGAAATCATAAATGTTCGAATTAGCATTCTTCAATCCATTAGTATCTTATATTATATCATGAATTTAGTAAACTGTTAGATTACATTCTTATCGATAATTTTACGATAACGGTTTTTGATACAAGTTATATCGTATACTATTAAGTTATATTTATCACATTGACCAATATCAATTTCAAAATCAATAAGAAACAAATCTCCATTTTGGCTGTATTCACAGTAATGGCAATTGTAATGACCGTGTCTCCAGTTGGAATGAACTTTTCTAACAACATGGCATTTGCAGGTGGAAAAGACCATCACAATGATGACGATGATGATGGTAATAGTGCATCACAAATTATAGCACAAGTTCAACGCTCTATCCAGAACAGCCAAGTAGTTTCTGGTGGCGATACCGAGGATTCTGGCAACAATTTCAACTTCCAAAACCAAGAGAACTCAGGTAACAATGCTTTAGCACAGAGTAATGATGATGATGATGATGATGGTAATAGTGCATCACAGGCAATTGTTCAATCTCAATCATCAAGACAGAACAGCCAAGTAGTTTCTGGTGGCGATACCGAGGATTCTGGCAACAATTTCAACTTCCAAAACCAAGAGAACTCAGGTAATAACGCATTAGCCCAGCGATAATAAATAACTTTCATCATTTTCTATCTTTTGTTTTAATTATTTTCATAGTAGCTGCAGAAATTAATCTCACTGTATGAATTAACTAGATCACAGTTCTAAATAAAATTTCATTTCCCGATTCGAATCTAATTTATCTACTTTAAATGATTTTTGTTACTAATAATACTAACAGAATAACATCTTCAAGCTATAGATTTATCGTCATGTGAACAAAGCTCTTTTTTGTTCTTGCAAATGGACCTTGTTCTAACCGTAGTAATAATCTTAATAATAGATAACTCGCGGGCAAATTTTCTTTACACCAATTTTCTAATAGGATAATCAACGAGATGAACAGGATTTAGACATGATAATACTTTGTCCATTAGTTTCTTTGATTTTCAAGTTGACTTTTAGGTTTACAATAAATTCTAATTAATGAAATTCTTTGAAACTAATAAGACAAAAAAAGTATCTTTGGATCTTTATTACGATCAACATGATATTGGAGTAACAGATTATATAACAAAGTTCAAGGCTTTGCAATGTAGCGGCATGCCGAGAGTAAACCCCTAAAAGATGATAACTAGTCTGATTCGTTGGCTACACTAGCGGATTGACTGTATATCTAAAAAGTGTAAATAGTCACTACAGGGTTAATTAGAAATGTACCACAGAAAGGTAAAATCTTCTATCTCTTTAGTTTTTGTATGCTTTCAGCAACTAGTGTTTCGACAGCTTCTCTAGCTCCTTCTAACAGTGGGGAATCCTGATGGGCCATCAATAACTTATCAAAATTAACTTTAGATAGTCTCTGTGCAGATACTATTGCTGTAACTGGATCTATCGATACTTGAGGTGCAGATATATACATGCCCTCTGCTCCAAATACGTGTTTATATATACTATCTGCTCCTAGAAGAAGTTCATCCTTTTCATAGTAAAGTGATATGTGCCCCGGTGTATGGCCTGGAGTATGAATGACCTTAAGACTCCCAATCATATCACCATTAGACACTTGCTCATCAACACCAATAGGTTCGAAATCAAGACTTCCATATTCTTTTATTAACGCCCCCATTGAGACTCCAATCTTCTCTAATTTTTTCACCGTTTCTTGTGTAGAAGGAGGACCCAAATATGGTGGGTTCTGGCCCAGATATCTTGCCTCAATCCAATGAGAATAAATCTTGGCACCCGATTTCCTCTTTACTTCATTGGCAGCTTGTGAATGATCCACATGGACGTGAGTTAGGATTATACGTTTTACATTCTTGATATCATAACCTATATCAAGCAGATAGTTTTCAAGTACTGGTAACTGTGAAAGAAAGGAAGGATCGATTAATGTCAAATCATCTTGATCCTCCACAAACAAGTAAGGAAATACCCTTCCACGTGGATCAGGGTGAGTTACACCTTCAATTGAGTAGACCTTAGGAGTTATCTGAGTAATGTGATTTCAAATAACTAACCAAATGGATTTCT
The DNA here is from genome assembly GCA_009379865.1 of Candidatus Nitrosocosmicus sp. Lineage (GTDB taxonomy): Archaea > Thermoproteota > Nitrososphaeria > Nitrososphaerales > Nitrososphaeraceae > Nitrosocosmicus. The sequence goes on along the minus strand of WHSX01000057.1, from coordinate 5,590 downwards.
AAACTTAAATAGTTTTTGATGTCAGTTATACGTTTTACATTTTGATATATGATTGCCAAGGATAACCTAAAGGTGCAAATGAAAAAGGTGTCAAGTGTAGCGGTGACGACGAAGAAGAAGACGAAATATATTCGATTTCGTCAAAAAAAGATACAAACAGTACAAAACATAGTCAATATTGATAATCTGATTTCCTTTCGCAGGATTTTGTGTTCTCAAATACTGCCTTAAACGCTTTTCTATGATTCTTACTCAACAGTTTTCTATTAGATCCCAACCAGTTCACCGTTACTAATTCTATTAACTGTCTAAAAGTAGGGATGCTCCAGATTTAAATATTTTCAAAATTGATTCTTTTAACGCATTTGACCCTTTCCTTGCGATTAGGATTATGCTGGATACATGATTTATGAAAACATAGAAAAAGCATAACAATTTATTGAGTTTCTATTAGTAATAGCGAACGACTAATTCCTGAGACCGTTTTCAAACAACATTTTACTTCACCAACTCGAAATCTAATGATGAATAAAACATGTGATGATAAACAGAACCAAACTTTTAGAAGGTATTGAAAAAAAGAGTTTAATATTTAGACTACCATATTTTCAATATGGGTTCAGATCCAGGATCAGATTTACCTCAAGTACAGGGTTTTTCACGAAAAGAAAATTCAGAACCGAAGAAACCAGACGAAGAAAGATGCAGTATATGTGGACTGGTTGCTCGCAATAGGGTTGAACTAGATGAACATGTCAAACATGCTCATAGGCAGGGAGATCCTAACAACACAAATGATGTATATTCAAACGAACAAAAAATTGATCCATTCATAAAAACAGGGGATTAGTTCTTTAAAGGAATTAAGGAATCTTTTTTTATGATCTTGACTAAGATACGTTTACCTTTCTTCATTTTCTTCGAGAGTCATATCCTCGAAATCATGCATGACGTACTGATTTTTTTCCGACCAAAAAATATCATAGTTAAATTGATCATCACTTTTTATGAATTCCGATTAGTTATCAATATGTTAAACTTCAAGATATCATTTTGCACATTCTAGTAGAAATTTAGTTCATGCAAACGTTAGTCAAGAAGTAAGTAGAGCAAGTCTTATTAATTTCAGTACCTTTACTTGGCCATGAAAAGGAAAATAGGACCCATTCTAATTGTTCTGCTTTGTATCGTGGATATAGTTGTACTTGTTGTAATGCTTGTAACTTTACCAAATAGTCCCACAAGGGATATTATTTATTCTTTTGATTTCTTGGTAGTCAGTCTGATCGTATTGAGTTTTTGCCGAAGAATGAAGGAATCCAAGCAGAGGAAAGGATTTTTGTTCAAGAATTGGTATGAAATACCTGGAATGATACCAATCGTAGTTTTTGCTTTGGCTGCTCAAGGCTCCGATATATCTGACGGAATCCTTACAGTAGGAGTAATGCTGAGAGGATTAGCGATAATTTACTTGTGTAAGCTATCACCTACTTTAGAGGAAAAATCAAAAATACTGGGTGGACATGTACTAATGCAACTATTCATAATCTTCTTTTTGACGCTGATTGTTTCAACATTTCTATTCTATTCTGCAGAACATAAAACGGCCAATTCTCAAATAAAAACTATGGGAGATGCCCTCTGGTGGACTATCCAAACTACATCAACAGCTACATTTGGACCCAATCCAACTACCGAAGTAGGGAGAATAGTGGGAACCATTATCATGTTTGTTGGTATTGGAATTACTGGTTCTTTTATATCGACCCTTGCTGCAGGATTGACGAAGTCAAGGATAAAGGATACATCTAACAATGAAAACGACCCGGAACAGATACTCAAGATGCGATTAGCAAAGGGCGAGATTACCAAGGAAGTTTTTTTGGATCTAAAAAGGTTGGTATCATCTTAAGGAAGGGACCCGTTATCGTCAAAACATCAATTTTAGTAAAGTTTATATCATGTTTTTTTCCTTCCTGTAAACATTCTGTCAAAATTTTGTAACTTAGTTATAGTAACAAGTACGCACATTAAATATGTGTATTTCTTAGAAACCTGTATACCTGCTGGGCAGAAACAATTAATAATATCTAATCTAGGAATAAAACTCCGTCTCTAATCTTTAGCTACATGGGACCTATTTGTTTCATCATTCCAACCAAATCGTAAAAGGGTTTTTCCTCTCTATTTCTTCGTTTTTCCAATGCGCAACAGTACAAAACTCGATTTGAAATCTTTTGTTTGTGGGCTAGATCGTTTTCCCATCAATTCCCTTCAATGGTCCCTTAAAGGTCCCGGTGAAGTTTGCTACAGAGCATGTCCAATCGCCTTTGCCAAACAAAATCTTGTATGGGTTTTTGTCAATGTGGTTGTCAAGGAACGCCTTGAAAAACTCTATTGATTCATTCCTATGGTTCTCTCTTCCCTTGGTTGGCTGTGGTTGTCGGGGCCGGTATATTTCTGTACTTTCGGCGTGGCGTTTGATAAAGGCGTCCCAGTCCTGAATGTTTCATGCATCATCCAGGGTCTTCATCAATTGTAAGTTTCCCTCTAAATTCATGTAATGATGTAGTGAAAATGACCGATAAGGTTTTTTCTCTAGATATGCATCTTCAAATATCTTATAGACCTATTCTTGATGCTACCTTGGGTGTTTTAGGTAAGTATGGACTAACTTTTGGTGTTAAATATGTTGGATGCGTAAATTATCTATGAATCATGATAATCCAAATGAGTTCATAGCCAGTCCCTCCATGAAGGTAAATCATGTTCACCTAAAAGTATCCAATTTACAAGAGTCTATGGATTTTTACCAATCTATTCTTGGGTTTAGTGTTTTGGAGGTCGATTCGAGTGGAAATACTGCATATTTGGGACCTTCAAAGCCGGCTGAGGGAAAGTCCACCCCACTACTGGTTCTTGATCAGATAGACAGAAGCGGAAATTCATATAGTCATAACAGAGAGAGGCGGGAAGCGGGTCTTTACCATTTTGCAATATTGTTACCTGAAAGAAAATTTTTGGCATCTTTTCTTCGTCATATACAAAAGAATTTAGATTCACAATTTTACGAGGGTATGGCCGATCATGCTGTCTCTGAATCAATATACCTTCATGATCCTGACTATAACGGAATTGAGGTTTACAGAGATAGAGCACCATCTGAGTGGAAATGGGCAGGGGAAAACATAGTCCATATGGTAACAGAACCACTTGATGTAAACAATTTGCTAAACCAATATAGTAATGAAATATGGAATGGTTTTCCTATCCAAACTACCATTGGTCATGTACATCTCCATGTCTCTAACCTTACAAAGGCAAAAAAGTTCTACCACCAGTCACTTGGACTTTACCACACTGCATCATATCCAGGCACACTGCATCATATCCAGGCGCATATTTCTTCGCGGCAGAGGGATATCATCACCATGTTGCCACGAACACTTGGATTGGGACAAACATTTCACGAAACAGTGCAAATGATCATACCAAGCCAGGACTTGATCACTTTGCGGTAGAGCTAATTGGTGACAAAGAGGATCTAAAGGTACTAAAGGACTATTTTGTCATAAGTGGTATAACTGTTGACGTAGACCTCGACGATTCTGATAAGCATCACGATTCCTCATTTTACGTATACGATACGGATGGGATAAAAATACAGTTCTTGTTGACCGAAATGAGCTCGTAGAGGTTGAATCAATTCGGATTAATACTATTAACTATTCACTAACATCTTAAACCATAATTTATTATAGAAATATATACAAACCAAAAAGCTTAATTTGTCAATACCCATATTCTTATTTCATCATGTTGCTAAAAACAGGGATCAAATATCTTCAAGGTCAACGAGCAAGAAACGTAAATTGGTATGAAGGAGTGGGAGACGATGCTGCGATACTAAATCAATAGAGAATGTTCTATTTCTATAATCATAACTGATGTTTAATTTCTCTATCATGGCCGTACATTGAATCTCTAATGACCTTTCTTTACGACTATTATCCCTAAATATTTTTTGTAACATCTAGTTGATTGTTGATTGCAAAAACTATCAACATTTGTTACAGTATGATATTAAGATTTGTTTGCATTTCTGATAGCATAATTTAAAAGTTCAGAAAACATTATTTCTTGGAGAAAACGTTTTTAATGATGGTAGCTCAAGTGAAGAAAAAGGAAGTAATATTAACCCAGATAAAATCATTGAAGAAGGGGGTTTTAATCAATAAGATGCTAGATGGACGCGTTTCTATTACTACACAAGATTTCACAAATTTCATAATTATGGGCCCTTTTGATTAGAGTAGTGTCAGAAAATTCCCCCTTAAGGCCAAATTAGTTTTCAAAGCCTTTAGTTGGTATAAAATACCGTTATGAACCATCACATTCTTAATGTGTCTATGTATCCTACTCTAATTTGGCTAGATCCTTAATTATTATTCTATTCTCCTATTCTCACAATCTTGTGAAAATTCCCTGAGTCAAGGCTAAATACCTGATAATGTTAGTAAACATATGCAAAAGGGTATAATGCCCACTCGCCAACAATCAAACCAAATTTTTACAATTTTTAAGATAGGTCGTTATGGTAACTCAATTTTTTATATCATGCCAATCTTTGTCCTTGCAATATTTGTGGTCACTGTGTCCTCTTTTCCTGTAGAAATATTTGCTCAAAGTCCCTACAATTCGGGTTACAGTCATGGATGTTCCGATGCAAAAATATCTGACCCAGACAAAAGATACCTGAACAAACCAGGAATGGGACCTTCATACCATACTTCCCAATTCATGAATGGATATAATGATGGATATATTGATTGTCACAAAGTCAATCCACAGTCACCATCAAGCAACAATGTGTTTAAGGTCATAGTCGAGGTTACAAATCACTCTTTTAGGGATACCTATGGTGGAATTACCATAAGTATTAATCATTATCCAGACAACATCTTTAGATCAGCATATGATGTATATTTCCCAGCTGGAGAAACAGTTACAAAAACATTCACATTTAACTCCAAAGATGTTCCTGTGGGAACTGGATTTGAGGTAAATATTGATCATGGCGATGATTACAATCAATACAAATTTGGAGAGAATACTCCTACAAAGAAACCTGAGGTGATACATTTCAATATTCCATAATAGAATATTATCTTTTTTAACCTAATCCAAGGAGGAAATTCTGCTTCTGTATTTACTAGACTATTTTAAGATCGACTCATCTAGATTTGATGAGATAAGCGAATAGTTGACTAATCTACTCAAATTAATAGTTAATAGACCGTGACTGAGGTGACAGGAATGACATTATTTTTTAACCCCTTAGTGTCCTCAAAAATATTCCATTAGACTTTAAATGGTTAAAATTACCATCATAAACCATTATGTCTTCTTGATGGTAGTTCAGACGTATTATAAATCAGGAAATCTTAATCCTAACAATATCATTGATGGGAGTTTCTAATCAGTAGTGTTTCTTACAAGTATGTTTTATATGCATGAGTGAGATTTTCATAATTATGATATGTACGTTGATTGAGATCCATCTTTTGATTGTAAGAATTTAGAATCGATT
>WHSX01000056.1 GCA_009379865.1 Candidatus Nitrosocosmicus sp. | reverse complement strand
AAAGCTGTTTGGACTAATTACGCAAGAGATCTAGTATAGTTAACCAAATAATGATATAGTTAAGGAAGCCATATGATTGAAAATCTGATGGTATACAATCCAGGAAATATCAATAACAAAGAATCTAATTATGTAAATCTCAAATTCGGAAGCTAACCCCTAGCAATTTGTGAATAACTTGTTAGTATGTGAAATTCTGGGTTAAGGTAGATAGATTAACTGAAATAACTAAAAACGTTAGGGAAAATGCCAAAATGGTATCAGAAAATGATGATATATATGTCCTAGCTTCGTCTGACTGCCAATCAATCTATAAAGCGCCTAATGCGGTGTCTTTAGCGGCATAACTTGTTAGGATATTTGGAATACTTTGAAGGAAGATTGAAATGAATTCTTTGTGTGACATGGGCAACAGTCAACTAAACCTATTATGTCCTCATAAATATCACTACGAATTCACTTTTTTGCTTTACATTCTAAAGGTTTCATCCAACCAATCAAAAATTCTTTGATTGACAAGTCCAGTCGCACCGGTTTGACAATGTTCTTCCCCACCTTCCTCCACGGTAAATAGTATATACTTTTTAGACGATGATGGAACAGACACAAGTCCGTCATAAACCTTTTTAGGTTGGTCTGGAAATGAATCATCCTTCTCACCCTCTAACACCAGCGTAGGACATGTAATATTTTTCAAAGTATCTTTGACTGAATATTTCTTTGCTCCTGTTATGAGTTCATAAGGAGAGTTTGACCCGGTGGTCCACATTCCGTGTTTCATGTTGAATTTTATATTAGGATCCGATTCCATTAATTCATTCATTCTCTTGTTTACAAACTCTGAATCACCTTTATCCAGTGCATCTAGCATTTGTCCTGAAAAGCCTGCTTTAATACCATCATAACCATCATATACGCCATCATAAAGTATGACCGCAGAAAAACGATGCTCAAAGGAAATGGCTCTGGCAGCCAATAATGACCCCAGACTAATGCCCATTAGGGCTATTTTTTCTGAGTCTATATTAAATTCACTCTTTTTTGATAATGCAAAATCTAATACTGGAGTGACGACTTTTTCCCAATCATACCTAAAAGGTAGTTTCTGTTTGATAATTACGTTACCCTGACCAGGAGCTTCAAATGTCAGACAATTATAACCTCTTTCAAGTGCGGGTGCTGCTACAAAAATGTAAAGCTCCTCTAATGTGGAATCAAATCCTCCATGAACCACTAGTGTTGGATAAGCAGAACTGTTAGCAATCATTTTGTCATGGTTACCATTTCCTATACTGTTATTTTGTTGATTCGCTGGATTGTTATGTTTTCCAAGTTGGCTTTTGTCATGATTATCGTGATTTTTTGGCACATGATAGAAATATCCGGGCAGGAGTATTCCTTCATAGGGTATTTCAACTGGTTCAACAACAAAGGGAAATAGAGAAGTGGCTTTCCTAAAACATTCTTTGCTTAGATCTATGGTGGATGGTAACCTTTGATCTTCTGGGTCAGCGATAAAGAACGTCGATGTACGGTAATAGTTTGTCGCCCTAAGATATGCCTCTCTAGCACTGGTCGTATGGCCTTTAGTCGCACTATCCTCAGCATAAGAATGAACTCTTTTTGCTGTCTTTATCCATTCTTCATACCAACTCTCAAAATCACCTTCTTTGATGTGATAGGCGGTTGATAGACATTCTCCGATGTCTGCTCCTTTGTAATATGTTTCGGCAATTGTCCTCAACAATAACGCTGAAAAAGTAGGATCTTTAAATACGATCTTCAATCAGACTCATGGTTACTTGTCCCCTACTCATTCTTATGTATTGCTTTGAAATCGATTTTACCGAATTATCTGAGATATCAAGAGACTCTTATTGGAAACAGTTGAAAATGAGTGGAATTAATAGTATAATTAATAAAGCTTTCAGAGAAAATATGAGACAAGTATACTATATTGGCATTACAAAAAAAAGAAATTGTTAATTGTTGCCATATCTCTGCGTTAGTTGATTGACAAAAAGGATAGCCTTATGATATCTGTTAGTAGAACATATATTTTACTCATGTCCAGATCCTTTCAATTAATTTAGATTCGTAAAGTACGATATAAAGTGTGAACAAAATAGAGTTGTAGAGATCTGCATTGTCATATTCTTTTTTCAGTTCGGTATTGTATAGATCTGATACAACCACGCTGATCAAATTAGTTTTCGATCAATGTTGAGTTTACATCTTGACTACAAACAGGGCCCTCTCTACAAATTGTAGGTCCATCAGGGGTGGCATCAAAACATACAATTCCTTCTGGTGTTTGAGGGATAGACATGTTTTTACATGGTATTGGCACATCATCTGCAGATCCAACTGGAGAATTTGGATCATTGCATTGATCTTCCGACATGTAAGGAGGCAACATGTGTGTTTCGCCTGTATTATTATCAGTAATAGGTTGTCCTTGAATTTGAATTGGGTCGATTAATCTAACAATTATCATAAATAATGGCATCAAATATAAAAAATAATTAAGTCTTGTATTGGGCACCACTTATTCATCCAAACCTATTTTATAAGACTTTCCATCTGTTTTGAATATATCCTATGATTACAGCATTACTCTAAATTAGTAATTTTGAACTAAAATATGGCCAGTTTGGTATTTAAAATAAAGACATTTCAATGTCTTTGATCTCCATTATTGATAATTTTTTCTCTTACCATAGTTGATCTTGGTAAGTACAATAAGTAATCAAAAATACGATAAATCTTAGAATAGTCTACGTTAATTTCCGTATTTGCATATCGTTATAACAAGGAGTTTGGAGCCTTCAAGTCAACAGAGTCTAGAATCCCTCTTCAATGGCAGAAAATGATTATGCTATGAGAGCTAAGAGGAGGTAAGGCAGTGGTACTGGTTCTCTAAATTTAGTCAGAGCATGAATTCGAGGCTTTTATTTCATTAGTTTCATCATTGCCTTGTTCGGAATTAACAGGTAACAAATCCTATTTTATTAAATCGGTAGCTGAAAAAATCAGATCGTATGGACATACACCGTAGGGCGGTTATAGTAATCAACAAATATATTTTATTTGTACAAGAATTAACTGCAAGCTAGCATAAATAAGAAATTAGATGTATCTGCTGTGATAGACATGTACAACAGAAGAGAGGGGGGTGGTGGTGATAACCAGAAGAGTTTTAATTAAACGACATTAGAAGCGTTGATAACTCAACGAAACCGGTAGTGAAACCAGACATATCATTATTTATTATACCATCTGCATTGCGATACAGGTTCATTCAGTTCGAATGTTAAATGGTGTCCACGCAAAATGAGGGGAAAAAAAGTTAACAGGATGAACTCAAAAGAACTACTAAAGTACATACGCGAGTACCTTATAAATGACCATACTCAAGATACGTTACTATGAAGCAAGAACGCAATATATTTGTGAATATAGGGAGTGCAAAGCTTGTAGCAGTAGTTACATTGTGTTTTAGTCTTGTAGTTATAGTAACTGTAACAAATATGATGCCACAATCATCTGCCAAATTTTCATTTTTTGCATTAGCACAAGAGCAGCAAAACTTTACTGCAAACCTTGTCGGACAGGGTGTGGTTCCACCAACAGATACTAAAGCTACTGGTACTTCTGAGTTTACTCTTAGCAGCAATGGAATGAGTATGAATTACGAGGTGTACGTTACGGATATAGACGATGTCACACTGGCTCAAATATACCAAGGTCAAGAAGGTGAAAATGGTCCTGCTGTATCAACGCTCATACGCTTCAAAGATATAACTCCCAGCGGTCCAGTGAATGGACTGTTAACACAAGGGATTATTACCGCTGATGGCCTTCAAGGGCCATTGAGTGGAAAACAGGTATCTGATCTGACTAAACTTATAGAAAATAACAATACATACGTAGAAGTCCAGACTACTGAGAATCCTAATGGAGAAATTAGGGGACAAATAATCAAATAAAAACAATTGACTGTGTATAACAGTTATTATCCCAAATAACAGATATGATTGAATTTTGATAAAATTTCATGGGCCGATGTTCAGCAAGAATAGCCTAGTCAAAAATATAGACCTTTCTGCTAGTCACAATACTAAAAATTTATGCCAAATAATTACCCATGTTCTGAAATATATCAAATGATACCAGACGAAATATTTGGGTTCAGTTATCCAACTATATTTAAGAAAAGAAAAACCGGGATAGTAGACTAATTTATTTTAGAATTTTATTTCGAACTACTAAACCTATACTCATATCTTCATCATTCCAGCCAAACTCGCTACTTATTTGAGTAGCACTTTGGGATGACTAATCTAATAGCAACACGTCCAAACATTATAGAACTAGAATTATCTTATCGAATGATTACTAGGATACATTCAGATAACCTTTATTTATAGTTTTGAAAAGCTAACTATTGAGTAGTGACGATATGAAAAAGGGCGAGCCAACTGAGGAAGTATTAATTGTAAAAAAAAACACTCGCTCAAGAATTTTTTTATTTTCTAAAAACATTTGGTATAATTGGGTTAGCAATAGCCTTTGTTATAGGCCAGGCTGCTTCTGGACTAGTGACTTCCTTCGTAGAAGACATCATAAATCCCCTAATTGGATTATTTCTACCTGCGGGAAATCTCGATGCGGTGTCTGTACAGGTACCTAATATATCAGGTGGGACTACGGAGTTTAAAATTGGACATTTTATATCAAGTATTATCGATTTCCTGATAATCGCTATAGTGGTGTTTCTTGCCTATAAGCAACTATCGAGATTCAAACTGGTAGATGATAAAACTATACCTGAGAAGAAATAATCCCCAATATCTATTTTGATTTCTCATATTCGTAATCCAAATAATACAAATATCTCCATAATTCTCCCAAAATACCTATACAAAACTTTACTTATTCACGCCAAATTATACATCAGTTATTAATCTTGGTGGCAAAGGCGAATCAAACATGTGTTTCCATATTAACGGATGACGGTCAGATTAATTTACATTCTGTAAGACCGACACTGAAACAGCTGGTAATCTTTTTATATTAATAAAGAAAATAATTGCTAAGCAGATGGACTTCTATTATCGTATTACGTTAATTGTTTTAGTCTCTATTGCAATAACAGGTTTAATTGCAATCCCATTTGGGAATCCCAAATTTATTGATAGGGCTATTATTTTGGAGTTAACATTTATCATACTATCTGCTTTAATATGGAAAGGATACGGTAAAGCACTGTATGCATGTATTCCGTTAGCTACAATAATTATAATTGGCAATAGCCTTGCTCCACCACATGTTAATTTGATGATGACCTTTTCTAAACCACTAAACGCAGTTATTCTAGTTTTTGGGGGATATGTATTACAGGGTGTTCTTATATATACCAGCTTAAGGTCGATACTGAATATAAGGTCAAAGAGATTGACAACCACTTCATAATTTTGTGAGAATTGCCCTTGGGATTTACGATAAACTTATCGCCTAAAGTTGATAGGCTAGTTTCACATGGATATTTGAATTGGTAACCAAAATGTATGCCACCTTACGTATTTTCAATTTCTAAAGACGAAATACTGAGAGATCTATAGGTCATCCCACTGAATCTGTTAACAACTATTATACTTGTTCAGATAAACTAGGAGATTCCTTAAGGTTTTTAACTGGGCCTGAAATCCATTCAAAGAGATCTTCTATAACCTTTTTTTCTATTGGTCAGCCGACAGTAGTAACCTATTGTGATAATGGATAAAATAGATGCCCAAGATGGAAATAAGCTGCATTATAAATATTGTGATGAGAAATTTGATGCCTCATTAATAACCAAATTAAAGATAAGAAAATAGGAGGAAATTAGAAATTCAATATGTAAATTCCTGCATCATCACTTCATTCAACTATTACAAAATCAATTATTTGGTTCATATCGATCGACCCGAAATTATGAGAAGAGCAGTTGTTGAAGAAGAAATATGTGGTATCATTTCAAGCAATACTCCATTTGTCGTTCAATGTTTTCAATGTGAGATACATTCTTATTGTAATGAACACAAGGATACAAACAAGCATTCTCTTGATCAAGTGGATTCTGTTCGTTTACCTTGATATTCTAAATCATAATTATTTGATTCCACCTTAATGATAAGATCAGTATAATCTGATATTGAACTCTCACGCTGTGAATAAATTCTATATAATAGGTCCCAACCGTCCGCCTCAATTAAATATACTTTTTTGACTCGATTGTAGGATATGAATGAATTATTTACCAAATGATACATGTATTCTTTCAAAACTGCTTTCGACGTAGAAATAACCCTCGGAATATGTAATTCAATTTCTGAGAATGATGAACCCTTGATACAATTTAACAAGATTGATTCGGTGATGACTACCTTCAGACAAATTGGGTTTATGCCCTCGTTGATTCGTTCCCGATCCATTTAATCTTTGTCACCTTTTAATTCATGATTTAGAAAAGTTGAAAAATCGTCCTTGTTAAATGGTTTCAAACCCTTTTAATTCGTATGGGAAAGTAACTAAAAAACATTTAGGATTTGTAGAATACTAAGATTGATTAGTCATGATTACTGTTGTTATATTTTGAATAATCATTCTGGTATGGGCAAATACAATCTTAATATACTAAAAGTAGATTATTAATGAATCAAAACATAACTTTTTAGTATTAGGATTACGATTATTGATACTCTCAGCTTCAAAAATCACGGAATAAATTGGGTATGATTTAGGACATCTAGCTAAACAATCCTGTTTTAGGTTAGGTAATGTGAAATCATACGTAAGAATCAATGTTCAGAACATGTAATGCGTTATCTATTGATGATAAGGTTTTTTGATATATAGTCAAAAAAAATTATTGTTTAGATGTCCAATTAATTTCTTAATCTAATGCGTCTTTAATTTTTACTTTTGCCTTGTTCAATGTCTCCGAACTAGGCTTTCCTTCTGCGTGATCTTCGGCTGTTTCAGCCTTTGCTTCAGCATCTTGAGAGGCGTTTTTCATTTTCTTTGAAGCATCATCGACAATATTGTCAGTCATTAATAATAGATATCTAATATTGTTTATATAGTTAATATTTTTTTTAGATAAATGTTGTTGAGCTAATTGGTGATATAAACAATTCTCCTTTTCCAAAGATTATACAATTATAGTATTACATAGCTTACTTCTTATTCTATTACCAGGTTTAGTTACCTTAGTATTGATACATACATTACTTAATGTATAATGATACTAGAAGACTTTTCTGTTCAAACTAACTGAACCTTGTTCATATGAAATTTTAAAATACCTAATATATATTAAATAATGATAATAGAATTTACAAGTATGAACACAAGTAAAACATTACTAGTATCAACAGCAGTTGTTCTCGCACTTACTTTGGTCTTAGCCCCATTGGCAATTTCAGAAGACGCATTAGCAAAAAAAAGTAACAAAGCAAAACAAATAATCGAACAATCTCAAAAATCAAAACAAAATAGTCAGGTAGTTTCTGGTGGAAGCTCATTCTTATCTGGTAATAACTTTAACTTCCAAGACCAATTCAATAGAGGCAACAATGCTTTAGGACAAATAAACAACTAATCCTTTTTTTTATTGTTCTCTTGTTTGTATGTATTTATTAGAACATAATTGATATTATTATTAATGTACATTACATGTTATACTTTATTATCATTGATAATGCGGAATCATTGTTAAGATGTCTGATAGCATATTCAAATAATTCTTTTTTTCATCCATTGTTTTTGTTCCAGGCAAGTGCTCAGCATGAATGAAGAAAATCTTTGTGAAATTACTATTTGAAAAGTCGGATTGGATATTTATAACATCTTCTCTGATTTGATTTTGTGTGTTTGAAGAGATACCATTTGTGAGTATTAGTATATTGTCGCTCCATTTTCTGTAGGTACAGATTTATGAGTTATTTTCCCTTGATAGAGCCCATAGCAATAGTTTCATGTTGTCACATTACTTCTATTTGTTTATTAGTGATGGATTGATAAACGGTTGCGACTTTACCGGTGTTATTATCCATCGAATCTTCGTTAAAGCGAGATAAACCAGCAATTTCCATAAATGAAAAACTGCTGTACTTGTTAAAATATCAAAACTGCATATATCAGTTCATACATCGATTCATAAGATCTCACATTAGATTGGTTAATAAAAAATATCATTGTATTCGTAGAACATATCAGTTTGACCTCATACAATGTTTTTTAAATAACATTTTTATTTTATTTGTATAATCAAGGAAATTAGTGTTCGGAATATTTCAAATTTCTCAGCGCCTTGACTTTTGTTACTTTGCTCGCTCAAGTTCCACATATATTTTTGAAGATGTGGTGTAAGGAATGGCCTGTTTAACTTTGCTTTCAATGTTATCAATTATAGATTCGATCGCATCTGTATTCAAATCATCAATTAGGCTTACTTCTATTGCTATAAGGACATCTTCTGGCGCAAGGTGCATTGTACGGATTGAAATTATAATATCTACCTGAGGTATTTTAGAAACTGCATTAAAAATAGCCTTGTAATCTCTTCTAGACATGGCTTCTCCTATAAGCAAATCTTTATTTTCTCTAGCCAAAAAGAATGCAAATGTCATTAACGTTATACCAATCAAGAGAGAACCAATGGCATCATACGCCATATTTCCTGTTATATCTGAAAGATAGACTGCCGTACCAGCAATAATTATTCCCAAGATAGCTGCCGAATCTTCAACAATAACAGTCAAGACAGATGTATCCTTGCTTTCTTTAAATTCCATCATCAAAGTCGAAACAGTCAATCTTTCACCTCTATCTTCAATTCCCTTCTTGAATATTCCAAAAGCTATTCTTAGAGCATTTGCTTCAAAAACAAATGATATCGCCAAAATCACATAAGTTATGGACACATTTTCTAGTGTATGTGTCTCTACTCCAAATAACGAACTAAATCCTTGTTCTAACGACAATACTCCGGATATACCAAAGATGAGTGTGGCTACAATAAAAGACCAAAAAAACTGTTCTTTTCCATACCCGAATGGATGTTTTTCAGAAACTTGTTTTTTGCTAGTTTTGATCCCAACTAAAAGTAATACTTGATTAAAGGTATCAGAAAATGAATGATATGTCTCAGCCCACATCGAAGTGCTACCCGTGAGAATCGCAGCCACAAGTTTGGATATTGCAATTCCTAAGTTTCCGAATAAAGCGGCATAAATTGCTCTTTTTGAACCTCCACCTGCCATTGATGTTTGTTGAATAACCCTCCATTTAAGATTAGACATACCTGTAAAATATTCAATGGACACTATCTGGATTTTCTACCCTCTCCTTAATTTTCACTTTTTATCTTTTTTTAATCAGTAGTAAGTTACCATCTAGGTACTTCTTGTCACAAATCATAGTGTCTATCTATGATATCAAATTTCGCTTTAATAAATTCAAACAGCAACAAGAAGAATTATTCAGGCTACCACGATGTTCTACTATATTCTCAGGATCCAACTAACAAAGGCAATCAAAGCATTATAAAATCAAAATGATAACGACAGTGGCAATGATAATATCAATAATAAAAAAATACCGCATAAGCCGCATATTCATGTTCTTTCATTTCTGGGCTATAAACATATTCCGCCTTGGGAATCAATTCAAAGTCTAGAGGATCTGAATATGCTTGAGGATTCTCAAAGTCATTTAAGATACTTTTAAACTAGCATGTAATTTTAATAAAAACTTAAACCTCTTACAAATCTCATGTCAATATCCTCGTGATTTCAACCAAACCCGCATTGCGTATATGTTTGCATCTGATTTTCTTTGTTGAATCTGTAACAGTATGCGAATTAAGTTCTTTTAAAATCTAATACCTAAGATGTAAGATATCCACTTCATTTATCCTCATCTTGTTTTAGTCAAAACCAAATCATAGAATATTGATTAAGGTGCACTAGTTAGTTTCAACGAGGATTGCCAAATTAGTGGTATTATAAAACTCATTAAACAATATGATACTTGGGAATCTATCATGATATTTATGTTTCTAACCAAAAAAATGAGGATTGAAAGGCATGACATAAAAATAAGACCTAACTATATAGAGAGGGAAAATATGCATCTTCCGCAGAAAACCGTATACTAGTATAGGAATATATTATATGGCCCATAATCCTTGATTTTAAACCAGAATTATTTTACGCCAGAGGTTTATCATGAAATAAGGGAGAGTCCTCAATGAACTATACAACAATAATACAGAAGGTGCAAAAGACGCATCTTCAAGGTGCTCAAATGATGATCGCATCAATGTATGAGGGGAACGATAGCACTATGACTTATCATACTGTAGTAACTAATAATACTGGATAAGCATTCACCGTCGAATACATCCTAATCGAATTGAATAAGCATCTATCTCATTAAAAAATTTATTTCTTCTTTTTTATATCAACTCTGTCTTGTCTGGTGAGAAAAATTCAACCAAAGACATATAGTTAGAAAGAACTCTATCTAGGCACAAATTATTAGGATTTCTAGTGACTCTATCTATCAACCCGGGATCTCTGATGGCATAAAAATGATTTTTCTTCCTTAGTTCTATTTTTGTAATGATGTTATCATCTAAGAGTTTTTTAAGGTTCCAGGAGGTGGTTGATGATGACTTTTTTATATAATTTTTTATTTCATCAAATGTTGTAGCATCTTTGTTACAGTGCAAAAACAAGATTATTCTGTTAGACGTACTATTCTTAAGGTATCCTATAATTTGAAAATCGTCATTTGGAACGGAAGGTGAAAAGTATCTCGTTGTTCTCCCGTTAGAATATCTGGATACTTTTATGCGGTCGTTCTTTTCCAAAACTTTAAGGGAATGTGATAGGACTCCGTTATTAAATTTAGTAATTCTAGCCAGATCATTGTATCTAATACCCGGAAAGTTGATAATTAGCTTCAATTTCAAATACCTGTTGCTATTTATTTTGTTATATTCCAATATTTTCAATTCAATTACTCATAACTTTGGTTGTGATTTATCATTCCTTATTATAGAATCAATAGCTAATAAGTTATATTTGCTCTAAAATAAAAAAAATGATTCTTGGAAATTGGGCTAGACAAATTTCTGTTTGGCTGTCTAATTCCAGTCGGGTGTTATGGTGTTCTCTGCAGGTTTCTCCTTTATGATAAAGGCCGTAGTTCCAAGGACATTCTTTAGAGCCCATTGAACAAACTCTTCTGAACCTATAGGTATTGGAGATTCAGCTTCAACATATGATATTCCCCTGTTGTCCAATTCTTCTTTGACAGCTTCATATCCCATTCCTCCAGTTGCGGGAACAAGGACCACACTGTTAGCACTGTGTGTGGCTAATGATTCTTCTATTTTGTCAACTGCTGCAGGTACTGCTGTTGCCATTAAATCTGGCCAGTCTTCTCTTGCCGTAACTCCAAAGGCATCAGCATATCCTATCTTTTGCTGAACATATTGAGCTGCAGTTGTTAGCTCCATTGTTTGAGCAATGTCATTCAGGTCAGATCTTGCACCATGACCTACATTTACAAATATTTCGTTAGATGGGTTTCCGTCATTTTCAGAGTTTGATTTTTCTGCTATCTTGACAAATATCTCTCTTAAAATTCTGTCATCAGGACTAGCTGGCCTTGAAAAGATAAGAGTTGAATCGCTTGTTTCGCTTGCAGGTGTTGTCATCATTCCCATATATTGGCAGCTATCTGGACCCATCGGCACACCTGGACAGTATTTGTATTCTTCAATTCCTCCAAAGTATCCTCTCGTGACGTTGTGGATGACAGTGGATTCTGGTCCAAATAGATCCGAATACATAAAGGTAACGTATTTTACACCTCTATCATCAAGCTTTTGCAATCCTTCATCCCAATTATATGGCATATGTGTTATGATTTCAGTTGGATATCCCAGCTTTTCAAGTGCTCCTTTGATGGGTTCCGTTTTTTCTGGATCATGACTTCCTGGGTATCCTAACCCGTGTGTGTATACCAAGACACCTATTTGACCAGATATTCCTCCCAAATTATTCCCAGGAAATGGAATGATATCCCTGAACTTTTCAAGGATTTCAGATACATCCATATCCATATAGTTCCCAAGATCTATCAAACCAATCTTTTGTTGAGCTTCATCCAATTTCTGGTTAATTTTCATCTCTGCATTGTCTATCTGTGAATTACCAAAAATAGATAAACCCAATGAAGTGGTGCTTTGTGCATATACTGATGATTGAAACCCTATCATTAATAGAGTTAATACCATAATTGCACTAATAGTAACGTTAGTTTTCACAATTATCATACACCTAATTTAGAATATATAATCACTATACGATTCTAGAATTAGAAAGTATATTTTTTTCAAATTTAGACCAATGAGATAATTTAATAAATTAATAAGGTAACATTCTTCTGTTGAAGGTTACTGTTATTAATTGTTAATAACAATGATGTGGAATATCTAATAATCAAATTAAACCTCCAATTTTAGCACAACTCAATTTAGGTCATATATTATATACTTCATATGTCAAATCATTATTTTTTTTAGAACCGGTAAATAACATTTAGTGTTCTAGAACAATTCATCAAAATAAATCTTTATAACTTTTGGTGTGAAATTACCATATTCAGATAGTTGGGTATGCTATCAATGGTTTCCTGAACACCTGATTCAATGCAAAGATCACTATTTCCTAAATAAGCAAAAAACTACCGTCATATCTCCGATGAGTTTTCATGATAAAAATCAAGGTCTTCCCGGCTAGGGTTAATCGATTCTCCCTAACATGTATAATATTTTTTCTGATCATATGGTAGAATAATTTTTTAGTTTTTAGTTTGATAATCTACATATTGTTATGTGTTAATGTGGAATGTGATTAATATGTCCACAATAAAAAGCAAATCAATGATTTTTGCCATGGTAACCATTTTTGCAACTACATTGTTAGTTGCAGGTTCTTTAACCGCTGGATTAGACGAACAGAGCGTCTTTGCAAAAAGCAAAAAATCTAATAATTCAACTCAGGGAATAGGTCAAGAAACAGTTACTGGACAGGAAGCAATCTGTGAATCTCTAGGGGATAGTTTAGCATCATGTAACAACGTTGGATTGTCATTTAACCTAAATGATGGTAACAACGCAGCAGGTCAACAATAGACTGTCCAGCTACACCTTTTTTTATTATTTAAATTAATCTTTAGATTTTTTTAAACTGATTTCATCTTCATTCATTTAGACTGTGATGTCTACGATACGAGGTCATCTGAAATTCAAAAGGGTGATTATGACATCATATTATTGGACATAGCAATGCCGGAAAACCACAATACTTGGGATTCGATATTCTAACACAATTGAAAAAACATGGTGTAAAAAATGGATGGATAGTATTTGTAACCCTATCGGATTTGAAAATGGAGGATTTCAAAGACTATTTTGATGTCGAAGTAAGAGAAATACTAAAAAACCCATAGGGATTGAGAGTCTTGAAGTTGTCAAAAGATATTTGAGAAATGTTAGACCTACCAACTATCACTATGACAACTAATCCGTGATGATATCTTGATGGTTTTGTTGAACATCTATACCATGTGGAGTTATTCTCACTTAACAATCTCTCTATTATAGTAACACATATACTCAGTAACCTTCTTTCAAAAGAAATCTTCTTTAACGTTTCAAAATTTTATCCATCATCGACTTTCTACCTAATGAAGAAATACTATTGATTTAATGTTTCTGGTGGCTCAACAACTACATTGCCCTGTACATTAACTAAATATATAGGATCGCCATGGAGATCAAATTTTGATGTTTTAGACACCTTAGTTACCATTGGCTGTACTTTTATTTTTGCTCCATCATCGACAACATATTCATTCCAATCTTTAGTTATTATTGTATAACGAACATCATGTGTAATTGATTGTTGCAATTCGGATGGAGAATAAACTTTAGAATCTGGTTGACCTCTCTCATTTGATAAAACCACAATTATATTTTGAACATCAATATTGTAATCCGTATTTTTTTTTCGAATTTTAGTAGCTATTAATTTAACCTTTAGAATCGAGCTATCTGATAAATCGTATCTGCTCCAGTCTCCTTTGAAACAGTAAAGTCTAAAGGAGGCCTTAAGAAACTGTCCATTTAATTTTATGGTTATTTGGTTATTATTAAATTCAGTGCTATACTGACACGCATTAGTCCGTAGATCGAAACAGATACTTTTTGATATCTAGATTAAACCTTCTTGTTCTAT
>WHSX01000055.1 GCA_009379865.1 Candidatus Nitrosocosmicus sp. | reverse complement strand
TATTTCTATAAATATAGGTAACGTTGTTAAGAATTCTATGAGTTCTTACAATCTTTTCGGGATATTTGTTATCCATAGTCCAGAATCTTGTCCGTTAAATAATACCAAAAATAAAGAGGTTTTTAAAGAGATCTTTAATAAATTGCAGTCAAACTCCGAAAAATATGGGGTGAAAAACATTAATGGATTCTATATGTCTGTGCTTGAACATGAGTGGATTATTATGGTTGAAGCAAACAGCGCTCATGATATTGAACAACTCTGCATCGATTCTGGTATCTCTTCTTTTAATACAGTGAAAATAGTTCCTTTGACAAATTACCGAGATGTCGTAAGCAAACTTACCTGATATTTGATAAATTACATATTTTTATTTTTTGTCTTTTTATATATTTATAGAGAGCCATGCTACTATAACTTGATATTTTTTGGCTAGCGCGAATAATTTTGGAATAGAAAAGGGAAAGGGCGATATAGCAATAAAATGGATAAATGAATTTATCATAAAGAACAACAAATCGTTCAAAATTTCCATTACAAACAATCAATTACAAACCTTAAATTTTGGAGAATTTGATTTGGTGGAATGGAGTGGTGATTGGAGCATAGCCAGAAACGTCATAAAAAAATCAAGTTCAAAATTAAATATCAAAGTAATTGAGGCCGGATATCATAAAAAACATAATGTTGTTGAGGCATTTTTTGGAATAAGCCAAGAATTTTGCAAAGTTTACAGCAGTGGAAAATTTGTTGGGACATTGATTCTTAAACGAAAATCGGGTAATTGGATTGTAGATAGAGAAAAACGTGGATAGCTAATGATCCACTCTTATTTTCATTACGATTGTAGACTTTTTTATTGTTATTATCAGGAAGATGCTCTTATCCCTTCATTTGTAATGTTTATATCTTTATTATTTGCATCGACCTTATCATGCATTATCCATTTTTGGGTCGGAAGAATAATGTAGTTTTGTGTAATTGTGAGTTTTAGATCATTAACATAAAAAATTCCGCCTACTAAAATTGTTTTTTTGTCTAGGATTCTGGATTCAAATACTATTTCACCAGTTTTATCAACAATCAAAACATGTTCAAGATCGGATTTTTTCATTATCAAATCTGGGGAACAATATTTGCATATGTTCTCTACGACTTCAATTACTATTTTATTGTTGGGATCAACTATATTAACCGAAATAGAAGGATTATGTGAGTCTGATATTTGTTCTA
The DNA here is from genome assembly GCA_009379865.1 of Candidatus Nitrosocosmicus sp. Taxonomy (GTDB): domain Archaea; phylum Thermoproteota; class Nitrososphaeria; order Nitrososphaerales; family Nitrososphaeraceae; genus Nitrosocosmicus. The sequence goes on along the minus strand of WHSX01000055.1, from coordinate 13,268 downwards.
ATTTGAATAAAGATTTTTCGTTATATCTGATGCTTCTTGGACTATTTGATATAAAGTTATTACCAACCAATAATGTAAAAGTCATATTATATGTGTGATCCAATTCGTATCTATTTTATTCTTCTTATTTGGAAATTGCATATACATTTAAAACTGTTCTAATATGCTCAAAGATTGTGTCACTAAAGAGCGATATAGCGATTGGTGTAATTGGGGTTGGCATGTTAGGTACTGGAATTATAGAACGATTAATGGAACTAGGTACTAAAGTGAATGTCTTTGGTAGGAATAAAACCAAACTCACATATTTTCAGGATAAAGGTGCAAAAATATTTAACGATGCCCGAACCCTGGCCGAACAAAGCGATTTAATAATAACCTGTGTTACTAATTTTGAATCATTAAAAGAGATTCTGTTTCAGAATAATGGTGTAATGAAATGTAGTAACAAGAAACTAATCATTGTGGATTGTACAACCGTCAATTCTGATCAATCTTTGTACTGTTCAAATCTCGTGAGGGAGCGAAATGGATTTGCGTTCTTGAGCACCCCGGTGATGGGTGGACCCAATGATGCGAAAAAGGGGGAACTTATTTCTCTTGTTTCAGGAAATGAAACCTCATTTAGAGAAATCCGTCATGTTTTGGAAAAAATTTCCAAGCACGTATTTTATGTTGGCCAAATCAATGGGGTTTCTAATTCTATAAAATTGGCACTCAATCTAAATATAGCCATAATTACATTGTCCTTGTCTGAGGGATTAATTTTAGCCAAACATAGTGGAATAGACCCAAATCTTTATTTACAAATCCTTAATCTTACTAAGCTTAAAACTGGAATTAGTGAAAGGAAAGGTCACATGATGATAAATAATGATTATTCACCTTCTTTTTTCCTAAAAAACATGTTAAAAGATATAGATTTAATGATGGATGCGTCACAAGATTTGCGGCTGTTTCTACCCATGACCTCCTTATCACAGCAGCTTTTTAGGGCAGCTAACAATAGCGAGGATAGAAAAAATAAAGACTACTCGGTAATCTACCAGTTTTTGGAGGAGCTAAACTCTAAATGAAACCATATCAAGATAGATGAATAAATGTTGAATTGAGAACTGTCATGACCATATTTTTATATTCTTTTTTTATTTATCAATGTGTTATTCAGGCGGTTATACCTTTTATGCGTGGGTGGAATCACATTCATTCTATCTTTTTTCTTTGGATTATCCGTTTTGACCGGTATATATCAAATATATCGGGAAAGTGAGGAGACGTGTTTGTTTTTCTGTTATATTGGGTTGACTAGATATTCGCTGTTTTTTGTTTTCTTAATTTTTGCTATTGGCCTAATCAAATATTGACCAATTTTATGATCTATACACAAGCCAGAAGGCCGCACCAGGAATCAATGACGATTTAATACCACAAAATAGTATAGATTCCGAATCTTTCTACTCCTCTATGCTTATGTCCATTCTATTTATCTTTGGATTAGTATATTTTGGATCTTGTATGGTCCAATTTGCAGATTCAGACCGATTGGTTAGAAAATCTAACAGACTTTTAGATAAGGAAGGTAATCTATTATGGTACTAGGCCGAAATTAACGTTTTTCATACAACCGTCTGTAAATTCTTTTCTAGTATTTTACTGCAGATTTTATGTATTGTCATTAATATGATCTAGTGAATATGAATTAAATATGATACTAGTCATAGCACATAAAAACAATCAAAAACTAAGGCATTATATGGGGAGAAAACTCTGAATTTCTCGCAATTATTAGGAAAACTATATATCATTTAGTCACGCTATTATAGTAAATTCTTTTCTAGTATTTTATTGCAGATTTTAAGTATCCAGTCGTTAATATGAATTAGTGAATATAATATAATTATGATATTAATCATAGTTCATAAAAACTCGATCAAAAACTAAGGTATTGTATGGGGAGGAAACCCTGAAATTCTTGCAACCATTAGGAAAACTATATATCATTTAGTCACGCTATTATAGTATATCTTTATGCGAAGTGTTGACAGTAGTGAAGATCCTTTTGTAAAAATTGCATCTCTAATAGGAGGGGAAGAATATCATCATGTTGCCAAAGCGCTGTTAAAAACTGAAGATTCAACTGACGAAGAAATAGCTATCGCAACAGGTCTTCGAATAAATATTATTCGAAAAGTTTTATATGATCTTTTTGGAAAGGCTTTGATAACGGGTATTCGCGTTAAAGATGAGAAAAAGGGATGGTTTGTTTATAGATGGAGAGCAAAGAGAGATAACGTAGATAATTTTATTGACAATCAGAAGAAGAAAATATTAGAAAGGTTACAAAATAGACTTGAATATGAAGAATCATCTGAATTTTACCATTGCGGTAATTCTGCTTGTGATAGAATAAAATTTGATTATGCAATAGAGTTATTCTTTAAATGTCCTAATTGTAAAGAACCATTGAATATGGTAGATAACAGTAAATTGAAAGATGCTTTAAGGTATAAAATAGAACAACTTAGTTCAGATATCGTAAAATAACAATTTCTTATTTTATTTTGATATTTTTATATTGTAGTATTATTTCACCATTACTTTTTTTCTGTATTCGTGATAACTTTATTTTTACACTTTCATTTATTGTCTTGAAGCCTTCTCCACCCACTAATGATGTCGCCTTTTTCCCTCCAATTATGAGTGGAGATATCGTGATTATTATCTCATCAAACAAGTTATTTTTTATGATAGACCAGTTTATTTCCCCTCCACCTTCAACTAAAACATTTGATACACCCTCCTTTTCTAGTTGATCAAATAATTTTTTCAAATCCACTTTTTCTCCATTGTCTTCTCTTCTTTCCTCTCCCTCTCCTTCATTTCCTTGGTCTAGCATAATTATTTTGAGACCTCTTTCCTCCAATTTCTTCAAATTCTTAGATGGGGCTTTTGAGGTTACCACCACTCTGGTTTCAATTTTATTTGCTGTTTTTACAATTTTAGAATGAAGGGGAATTCTAGCTTTGCTGTCTATTATTATGCGAATAGGATTTTTAGTCCCTTTTTTATTCATGCCGTATCGTATTGTCAATAATGGATCGTCGTTTATAACAGTCGAAATACCTACCAAAATTACATCTACTTCTCTTCTTAATCCATGAACACGTTTGAGATCCAATGCCGATGAAATTTTTGTGTCGCCATTAACAGTCGCGATTTTTCCATCAATACTAGTAGCCGCATTTAGTATTATTTTCATTCGTCGCTGATACCTTTATCTTATTGATGTCTTTTCCAATACAAAATTACCATCAATCATAACTGCTTTTAGTTGTCTCTCAGTACATCTGTGTACAATTGACATGTGGGGATCATGAATCGGATATAGATCTAAATCATATTTATCAATAAAAAGCAAATCTGCCTGAAATCCCTTTTCAATACTTCCAATATTTGAGTTAAAAATTTTACCACCATTTACTGTAGCCATTTTTAGTACCTTCTTTGCATCTAGAAATCCAGTATTCTTTTCAACAGCTCTTTGACTCTTTATGAGAAAATCCATTTCTCTAAACATATCTGGAGAATTAAGCATAACATTATCTGTTCCGATACCTAATTCAAAATTATATTCTAACATTTTTCGTATTGGTACAAAACCTGTTCCAAGCACTCCATTGGCTCTAGGGCAAATGACTATTTTCTTTTTGTTCTGATATAATAATTGCAGGTCCGATTTGGATGGATTGGTAACATGAATATATATATCAGGGTTTAATGTATTAATGGTCCTTTCAATTTCAGTCTTATTGTACTTTTTTACAGATTCCATTACTGCTGTTTCGGCCTCCGCAGCATGAATTGCTACCACTGGATCCTTTCTATGGCTTTTCAATTCAGTTTGTTCTTGCTCTTGTTCATATTTCATAATTATTTTATTATACCGCCATAACATTTCATCAGTATTTTCGTTTGCACCACTAATGCCAAAGCCATCGCAATTCTCAATTATTTTACTACCCTGATTAATAATATCATTTTCTTCTATAAGGTTCGGGTTCCCCAAAGTCTTACTCTTTGATCCGATATCTTTACCATTTTTTAGAAATCCAATGGTAGTATTTGTATTCTCATAATTCATATTAAAATCAATCCTTCCCAATATGATCTTCTTTATAGGTATATTTTCTACAGCATTTTGTATGAGGTTTATACCTTCTAGTCCTCCTTCCCTGAAATCCACAAAGGTAGTTATTCCCTTATGTAACATTGACATTGCCGCATTTCTAATCATTTGCATTAACTGGGAACTTGGAGTTCTTTTGAGTATTGTCTTTTTAATACCATACTGCGGATGTATTCTTTGATTCAATTCCGAACTAGCTGAGACGTCTTTTCCTATAGAGTCTCCAATATGAACATGAGAATTTATTAATCCTGGCAAGAGAATAAAACCTTCTGCATCAATAATGTCTATTTTATTATCCTTATTGACTGAATTGTTTATTGTATTGCCTTTTTTTTCTGGACTTCTTTTGGATGTGAATACATCTTCAATCGTTCCATGTTCACTAATTAGTATAGATCCATTCTGAACTATTTGTAGTTCCTTACCAAACAAAATGTACGCATTTTTTATTAACGATTTTTTCAATTCGATTCAAAAACATTTATTATTTTTCCGCTTCTTCTGTAGGCTCTTATTGAATCAAGCGATTTGGTTGCTTTCTCTGCAGCTCTTCGTGCGTTATTGCCATTTCCTATTCCGCAATTCAGCTTAATTCCAGTTGAACTTATTAAAAAATTAACTATTTCTGCTATTTTTTTTAGTTGAATATCATTTTTTGCGACAATCATAAAATTATCTCCACCCAAAAAGAAAGTCATACTTTCTTCCTTGAGGAATGAATCTGATATTGCTAAATATAATCTCATTATCAAATTTGTGATTTCATAGGTTGAAAGATTTTTAGCTATCGAGGTAGAGCTATTGACGTCTATGTGTAATATTTTTAAATCGTTATGGCCACTATGATTATCTAATTCAATAGTTTGTTGGCCTTCAGGTACCTTGCAATTTTCTCGTATGCCATAAATATTTGTAAAGATCATGTTTTTTGCATCTCTTTTTATATCATGTATTGCCTTGTCAGCTTCTAGTGGAGTTTTTCCAGTCCCTATCGTCATTGATATCTTTGCGCTTTCATTTTTTTTCGAAAGTCTGTCATAGATTTCTTTATGATCGTGTAAGCTTATTTGATTTGTCACTGCAATAAACTCATCAAATCGGTTAGAAAATACTAATCCGTTTTTAGCAGAAAAACATTCCTGTAAATCTGTATACATCTTTGACTGTAGAATTTGTAATGCATATTCTCTGTCACTACCTATGGTTAGGGTCCATGCACCATAACCCTCTAATTTTATTACTGTTATTTGACAAACCAACCTAATCTACTATTTTTATATCGTTGTTTTTCATTTTATTATTTCTTATTTTTCTTAGTCTCTTTCCCATCTCGATCGCGGTATAAACTGCATGATGAGAAGTGGGAATTATTCTTGATTCGGCTTGCTCAAATGTCATATCTGGCCCGGTGATCCCTAAGGATATGGGTTTATTATATTTTAAAGAAAGTTCACAAAGTAACTTGGCTGTGCTGTTAGCTATTACTCTGTCGTGACTGGTATCGCCTTTTATTATTGCCCCCAGGGTCACTACTGCATCAACATCCTTTTTTTTTAGAATCTCTTGTACTACAATAGGCATATCAAATACTCCAGGAACAAAGCAAACGTAGGTTATTATTGATGAAAATTCCTTTGCATATTTCTTGGCCTCATTTAGCATAGCAAAGGTTATTTCATTATTAAATTCTGAAACAACAATCCCAATTCTTATTTTCATCTTTGTTTTTCGAACGATTCCGCATAGGTTATCAAATCTTTTGCCTCTATGATTACTAGATTGTTTTCCTTTGCATATTCGACAGCATCTTTATACGATAAGGCTTTGTAATTGTGGGGATCTAACATCTCACAAATAGTTGTGACGTTCGTCATATTGGCAATTTTTGTAAGAAAGATCGACATCTCTGTGTGTCCTTTCCTTTCATTGAGTAACCCTTTCGAAGAAATTAGAATAGGTACGTGTCCCGGTGTTCTAAAGTTGCTACGAAACTTTTCAATCGTTGCTTTCTGATCTTTCTGATAATCACTCAAATCATTACAAATATTTGCTAGTGATGAAATGGTTAAAGCTCTATCACGATCAGTTATTCCAGTGTAAGTGTTAATGTGGTTTAGCGTAACGGAAAAAGAGGGTCTGTCACCATATGGTGAGCTGTTACTATTAATAGAAGAAATGGTTTGATTCGCGGGTCCAAAAATATTTAGTACATCGTAAATAAATGGCAACCCCAATTTTGTGGCTATTTCCTTTGATATTGCGGTGCAGATCAACCCCCCAGCATCCTTTCTCATTGTAGCAATGTGTTTCGGAGATATATTATTAGAAGATACGACCATGTCAACCTCGTCTTCACGACCATCATCATCATGAATTAAAACGAAATTTCCATTCTTTAACGAAGTTATGGCTTCAGATATCCTTGTCAATCACATTTTTTTATACTTTAATGTTAATATATATTACTATTTTTCTTGTTATTACCAGAAAATTGGTAGATATTTGATATATATCTTGACAAGATGTCTACCTCTATGTTTACCCCATCCCCTGTCTTCTTGATTCCCAGTGTTGTGTTCTCCAAAGTATGAGGAATCAGTGCTATTTCAACGATACTCTTTCTAACGGTTACGACAGTGAGACTTATTCCGTCTATTGCTATAGAGCCTTTTTGAGCAATAAGAGGCAATAAATCTTTATTTAATATTTCTATCATAATTCTACTCCCCAAGTTCCCTCTTTCTAATTTTTTGATTATGCCGATGCCATCGATGTGACCTAGCACAAAGTGTCCTTCCAGTTTGCCTCCAAGGCTTAAACTCCTTTCAACATTTACCTTGTCTCCTATCTTTAAACCAATAAAATTAGTTCTATTGATGGTTTCATCAATGACCTGAAAAGTGGCTTTGGAATGATTTAACTTTGAAACAGTCAGACATACTCCATTTATTGATACACTATCTCCAATTTTGATATCTTTTGGTTCTGGTAAAACTAGGGTAATTTCGGTGTGGTGATTCGCTTTAATATCGCTCTTTTTAGTCTTTTTACTTTTGTTTTTTTTAATGTTTTCAATTTCACCTAGATATTCTGTAATTCCGGTAAACACACTTAGTAATAAACGAAAATATAATTTGAAGATTGTTGAAATCCATCAACTGATGATCCTGATTTGTTTTCTCTTAGATTGACTCTAAAATTCTTTTGGCCTGTTTGTAATGTACCGCGTCTATCATCTTTCCTTCTAACTTTACTGCGCCTGCACTATTGTTTTTCGGGCTGTCTAAGGCTTGTACTACTTTTTTTGCCCATTCGATGTCCTGGTTTGAAGCACTAAACGCCTTGTGTACATGCTCAATTTGGGACGGATGAATAATGCATTTTCCATTATAACCCATTTTTTTACCGAGGTCAAGATCTTTTGTCAAACCATTATGATCATGAATGTCTTGCCAGATGGAATCAATAGAGTCGATGCCTGCAGCTCTGGCATCTACAGGTACTTTTGCTCGACCATACATAGAACCAGTAATGGTCTCAATATCCTGATTATCAATTTTCATGTCGTGTAAGAAATCAAAAATGCCAAATACCAAAGTGGTAATTCTTTGATCTGATTTAGCTATATTAAATGCATTAACTACTCCCAACGCGGATTCAATAGACGGAATTATTTTAATGATCCCTCTTTGAATGTTTTTTGAATTCTCTTCTTTTTCAATAATTCTTGAAATTTCTGCTATTTGTTTGTCATCATCGACCTTTGGAATTACAATTGCGTCAATCCCCGGGGTGATTACTTTTTTCAAATCTGTAACCATCTGATCGGATGTTGGAGAATTGATTCTTACCGCCAGGATTCGCTCCTTGTTAGCATCATCAGTCTTGTTAATCTCTTGAATTGCGCTTCTTACACTTTCTCTTGCAATTTCTTTTTCTTCTCGAGGCACAGAATCTTCTAAATCATAACAGATTATGTCTGAATTTATTGTTCTAGACTTTTCTAAAAATCTCTGATTATTTCCAGGAATAAAAATTAGACTTCTTGATCTTCCCACAATATACTTGTATTTACAACTGGATATAAAAAAATTAAAGTTTTTGGGGATTGGTTAGGATCTTCCCTATTTGTTCGGCCCCAGCCATCATTACATGACCTTCCACCATATTTGAGAAAGGCAATGTAGTAGAAATAAGTGGCTTTATCTTATTTTTGCTTAACCAATAAATGACCTGCTCTAATTCTGCTTTTGTCCCTTGAGTGGAACCAAGCAAGTTAGTACCTTTGAAGAATAAGTATCTCAAATCTAGAGTAGTATCATAACCTGTTGTAGCTCCTGTAGCAACGAGTGTTCCTCCGATTTTTAGTAGACCAACCTCTTGGGGGAAAACGTTTTTTCCAATGTGCTCAAACACCACATCTACACCCTCCTTCTTGGTAATTTCTCTTACTTTTTTATACCAATCAGCCTCTCTATGGTTTACAACGTTGTCTGCGCCAAGTTCCAGACATTTATCCATTTTTTGTTGATTTCCTGCTGTAGCAATGACATTACAATTATACAACTTTGCGATTTGTATGCCTGCCATGCCTACACCACTTGTTCCACCCATTATCAATACCGTTTGACCTGGAATTATTCTTGCTCGTCCAACAAGCATGTGCCATGCTGTCATTCCTACCATTGAAATGGCCGCAGCATCCTCAAATGATACATTTTCTGGTAGTTTTGCTACATTTACTTCAGGTAGGTGAGTATATTGAGCGAAACCTCCCCACAGCGGACCTGATTGGAAACCCCATATAGATCTCTCTTTACAATCGTACTCTCTTCCTGCTGTACATTGCTCACATATTCTACAACTCATATTAGAATGAGATACGACTCTGTCGCCAACCTTGAACTTTGTTGTATCTTCTCCTATCTCCACTACTGTTCCTGCCACATCACTTCCAGAAATATGTGGAAGTGGTGTTTTAACCGGATCTCCCCAGATTGCCCATAAATCATTATAATTGTATGATGCCGACTCAACTTTTATCAAAACTTCGGTTGCTTTTATTTTTGGTACGTCGATGTCTTCAATTTTTACTACTTTAGTAGGATCTTTGTTATATTCTCTAAAAACAGCTGCCTTCATGGGGAGAAGATATTCTAAAACCTTAATATAGTTAACTCAAAATCATAGGTTACTAAATAATAACCTTTAAAACCTAAAGAAAAAATTTAGTATTTATTTCAATCTTATCTTCTATTGATTTTAAAATCCCTTTTTGGTTGTTGAATTGTAGAAAGTATCTGTTTTAATTCATTGTCTGTTATTGCTCTATTTAATCTTCCAGTAGTAGCTGCGTTTAATAGATAATTTTCAACAGCTGAAGCAAGCTCTGGCTTGACCATCTTTACATTCATGAGTCTTTGCCTTGCCTCGACATCTAATAACATAGTTAGGGCCTTTTGCTTCATTGCCTCAGCTTCAGCCTGTTGCCTTCTAACTTCATCGTCAGAAGGCTGATGAGATTGCGGGGGGCCAGACATGCCAGATCCTCTATGCGTATCTTTCTAAATCTTTATTAAGTTTAGATATTTCTTTAAAAATTTCAGTGGCTAGTCTGTCAACTCTTTTCATACCTTCGCTTGATATTGATCTGCCTTTGCTCTTTTTTTCTACATATCCTGATGCTTCTAATTGTTGTAAGGCATTTCTAATGATTGCACCACCAGCATCTTTATGGTGATCTAAATTATAGCCAATCCTTTTTCTTCCTCCATAATAACTTTTTAAATCAGAAATTCCTATTGGGCCATGTAAGTACACCTTTCTTACTAGAGATGCACATCTAGTATACCACCAGTCTCTGTTTTGAGGGATTTTTTCTGCATGAGTGCCGGTTTTTACATAACTAGCCCATTCTGGAGGATTTATTTTCTTATCTTTTTTAAGTTGATCTGATAATTTTGATATCAAGTCATCTGCTGGAACATCAAAAACCTTTGCCATTTAATATTACAAATTTCTTTCATTAATTTTCCCTTATAATCCTTATTCTTTATCTTGTCATCCATATGCTCTCCAAAAAAAAATATCAGGTTTGATTTGATTTTTCAATAATTTTTCTATAAGTGTGGCCACATAATTTGCAGGTTATCCTTAAAGCCTTTGTATTCGACCTACCTGTCCTAATGATTGAATCTCTACCTGGGATGATAAAGTTTTTGCATTGTTTACAAAAAAGAAGCTTATATTCAAAAGGTATTTTTAGTTTATACTTTAAGATAATTTTTTTAGCAATCACAATATGATGGTCAGAGAATTCATCTCTTGAATATAGTGCTCTATCAATCAAAACCTTTACTCTTTGCATTGCTATTTTTTTAATAACGCTCTTCTTCATGACATACCTTTTTGTGATTGACTTGCTCTTTGCATCATATATCTTTAAATAATAATTATTTCCCTTTAAATCAGTATCATTTGTTAAATTTGATCATAGCGGATACTTCTCTTGAAATTATACCTATCAATGTTTTCAAGCATCAATCTCTTAAAAAAATTCGTAATAGTGGGAAAAAGCCCAAAGAAATCTTGTTAGATAGATCTCTTCACCATTTTGCTATGATGTCCGCTAAACTGGATGAGGATTATAAGCGGGGGAGACCCGATATCCTTCACATTGCGTTGATTAATGCATTAGCTACGCCTCTTTACAAACAAAACCATCTTAGGGTGTTTATTCATACGATTGATAACAACGTTATTTTAGTAGGGAATAATGTTAGGTTTCCCAAGTCTTATTTTCGATTTGAAGGTCTGATGTTAAATCTTTTTAGAGATAAGAAAATAATTTCAGAAGATGGGCAGTTATTATTGGATCTTCGACCTAATACTAATTTTGGAGATCTACTGAAGGTGTTTGTTAAACCTGAAATAGTGTTGGGTTTTTCAACAACAGGTACCTTTAAGAGCCTCGAATCGATAGGCGCTGATCTGGCCTCACATGCAAATGGATGTGTTGTTATAGGGGGCTTCCCAAAGGGACATTTCTCAAAAAATATTGAATCCTTTTTTGACAAAAAGGTATCCGTATCAGACACGGGATTAGAATCCCAAATAATTATCTCTCGATTGTTATATGAATTTGAAAAAAATATTCTAGTCGAAAAAAATTAATGGGCCTATCTAGCCCTTCTGGCCATCGATGCTAATGCATAAACTAGACCAATGCTTAAACCGACTGCTAACGGTACCCAAACTCCAAAAGCTTCAGGGTTTATCACAACTTGTAAGAACTGCAACATTGAGGGTTATAGATCATGGATGTATATAAGGTTTGTATTTGCTTATTTTTTTGTTCTTCATACGACATTATTGAATAAAAGAACAATCGATTACTATGTTATCTTATTTTTGTAAATCGACATAATATTTTCATATTTCTTACCAAATCATGGATTCTAATGGACTCTGCATATTTACTTTAAATTACCCTATCGAATTGATTTTATATATGAAGATGCAGAAAGAGCTGCGCAAATTTTGTCCGAAATGTAAAACTCATACTACTCAAGCTGTTTCTACTTATAAAAAGGGTAAAGATAGAAAGGGCGCTCAGGGTGCCAGGCGTCACGCAGAAGATAAAAAAGGCTATGGTGGTCAAAAATTCCCTGAATTAAAGAGGACTGCTAAAACTACTAAAAAAGTAACCCTGAAATATACTTGCAAAACTTGTCAAAGAAAGACGATGAAGCAAGGAATGCGAATTAGGAAATTGGAGATCCAAGCTTAGTGGGAGTGAATGATTGTGAAAAAACATAACATTATGATCCCAAAACCTCGTAGTCACTTTGTAAAAGTTGAATGTGATTCATGCAAAAATATTAAAGTCTTGTATACTTTCAGTACAAAACCTATATCGTGCCCATCTTGTAACGCCGAACTTTTGGTGAATACCGGTGGCCAAGCTAAAATACTGGGCAATATCTTAGAAACCTTGGATTAATCATTTCTTGATGACTTCAAATTTTAAAATCCAATAAATTTTTCTGCTTTTTTCAAGTCGTCAATCGTGTTTATATTATAAACTAATTCCAGATTATTCATGATCATTGGTACTTCTTTGATTTGGTCCACATGCTCCAATCCGGCAATAGTATGAAAATCTAATATAGAAATCCCAGTATAACAATAATCAACTTTGCTAATTTCTGTTACAAAGGTTGAGGGAACGAAATTGTTCTGAATAAACATTTTCTTGTCTACAACTATTGCGATACTAGGACTACTCTGATGCAATTCTGTGATTTTGTCTAAGGTTTTAGATGAGATCAAGGGGAGATCAGTAGGCAAAAACAAAATCTTATTATTAACAAAATCTTGAATTCCATTTTTTTCTTTATCTTTGAAGAATTGGATTACAATTAAGTAATCATTTGAAAATCCGCTACCAGATGTTTCTATCAATGTTATATCACTACGGTATCTGCTTTTTAGGAACTCTTTGGTTTTTACTGCATTCTTACTCACTGCAGCATATATCTTAAAGTTCTTTTTTGAATTCTGTACTGCCTCTATCATATGTTCTATCAGTGATTTATTCTTCAATTCTAAGAGGGGTTTTTCTACTTTGACTATCGGATCTGTATTCAGTCTACTTCCTTTTCCTCCACACATTAGAACACAATTAATCATTTCTCTCTTTTTGTCAATTTCATTTTGTTAATTTAACAACTAATTAAATTTGCTCCTTAATTATGACATTCTTTAATTGATTTCTTAGTTAATTTTGTTATTCTTAATATATTGCTATTTGCTCAAATTGATAATCTATCTATCCATTACCCAACCAACTTATTTCAATTTTAGTTTCGCTAAATTTCCACTTTATGCGTATCCAGATTCGACAGATTGTAGTTGATTTGAATATTACCCATCTCCATACCTTCACTGCATTAAATTTAATAAAATAAATATTGGCTAGAGTTTCATTCTTTTATTTTTTCAATCTGCCCGTAATTTGGTCTTTACAAAAAAAGATTAGTCTTTATGATAGAGATAAGAGTGAACACAGTCTTACTAT
>WHSX01000054.1 GCA_009379865.1 Candidatus Nitrosocosmicus sp. | reverse complement strand
TATTTTCTTGCCTGCAGGTGTTGCTAGAGGTGAAGTTCCTAAACTGCGAATTCATAAAGACTTGTTCAACCACGCCTTTAGGCTGGCGTTGAAAGGAGATTATTGGAAAGCAATGAATCTCAACGGGGTTCTAATAAATTCAGTTTTATACAATAATTACGCACCCATGATTAATGCTTTCGAAAACCATTGTTTAGCCATTAGTCATTCAGGAAATGGACCAGCAATAGCGGCAGTTTTATATAAGGACAATGTTGAAAATTTCGTGAATTCGATGAAAAAATTTGACGGGAAAATCATCTTAGCAAAAGTCAACAACACTAAAGCAATAGTTGAATAATTACATTTGAGGTGCAGGTTTTAAATTTCATAAATTGGATATTTATAATAGCAATCTTGATATTAATTTTCTGTGAATAAGATAGCAGGTCATTTACGTGGAAATAAAAGTAAAAAAATCCCAACTATGTGGTGAGGTTATTTGTCCTCCAAGTAAAAGTTACAGTCACCGAGCCATTTTGATATCGAGTCTTGCTTCCGGTAAATCCCATATAGAGAACGTACTACTTTCCCGAGACACCATTGCATCGATAAAATGTGCTAAAATGCTAGGAGTGAGCGTTAATTATTTAGATAGAAAGTCTAATGATCGTTTGGAGTCTAATGATGATGGACCGGAGAATTATCCAGGAAATCTTGATAGCGGGCCAAACAAGGGAGGCGATAATCTGGCCAGTACGCAGGATCTCATAGTAGAAAGCAATGGAGGAAGAAGAGGTTTTAAAACACCCGATGATGTATTATTTGCCGACAACTCAGGTACAACAATTAGATTGGTTACTTCAATGTGTTCTTTGGTAAATGGCGGATATAGCATTTTAACAGGTGATAAGAGTCTTCGAAAAAGACCCATGGGAGATCTAATCAAAGCGCTAAACCAGCTAGGGGTTAATTGTTTTTCCACAAATCGCAACTATTCTCCTCCCCTTGTAGTAAAGGGTGGTGGTATGAAAGGAGGGACCGCTCAGATTAGTGGGGAGATCTCTAGCCAATTCATATCTTCAATACTCCTTTCTGGAATTTATTCTCAAACACCAATTACAATTCAAGTCTTAGGCAACCAAGTTTCTAAACCTTATATAGATTCGACTATATTTATGATGAAAAAATTCGGTGTTAAAGTGGAGACTTTCTCAAATGGACTATTCTCTAACCATTTAGGGAATGACATAAAGGATTCAAAAGAGCCCAAACTAGCTGAAACAATCTCAGAGGAATATAGGCTACCTGTCGAATATGACTACAAATCACATACCACTCGAGTACCAGGGGATTTTTCAACTGCTGCATTGCTAATGTCCGCAGCCATAATGTCAGAAGGTGAATTGGTAATAAAGAATTTGGACTTTACAATGCCACAGGGAGATATGGAAATAATCAATATTATCAAAAAAATGGGAGGCAAAATCGAGGTCGACACGATCAAAGGAACAGCTAAAATAGATGGATCGACCAAACTGGATGGTGGGGATTTTAATTTAGTTGGGACCCCTGATTTACTTCCGGTAGTAGCAATTTTGTCACTAAAGGCTAGGAATAAGACAACAATAACTGGGGTGTCGCATGCGAGATATAAAGAAACCGATAGGGTCTCTAATATATCTTCTCAACTAGCAAAATTTGGAGCTCAAATAAAAGAAGATAACGATTCAATCACTGTAAGGCCCCCAGATAAATTAAAAAATGCGATAATCAATTCTTTTGACGATCACAGACTTTTTATGGCATTTGCTATAGCCGGTCTCTCTACAGAGCACTCAATTATTGATAGTGCAGATTCAGTTGATGTTTCTTATCCAAATTTTACAAATGAGTTGAGAGCGGTTGGAGCTCAAATTGAGTATATGTTAACCTGAAATTATCGAGTATGCTTTGTAAACAAACTAGAGTGAGTTATCAATCACAGGATAATGATTAAAAATAATAATATATCAGAATTACAACTTAAAATTTATTCATGCCTTCAAATACACTAGGGAATCACTTTACTGTGTCAAGTTTTGGCGAAAGTCATGGCAAATGCATAGGAGCTATCATAGATGGCTGTCCAGCAGGGCTACATCTATCGGAGGCAGACGTTCAACCATTACTTGATTTGAGGAAACCTGGACAATCGATCATCACCACTCAAAGAAAAGAAACTGATACGGTCGAAATACTTTCAGGTGTTTTCAAAGGGTTCACGACTGGTGCTCCCATTTGCATGATTATTTGGAATAAGGATTCCGATTCTCGTTCATATGATGAATTCACGTCAAAGCCTAGACCTGGTCATGCTGACTATACGGGTTTTTTAAAATATGGTGGATTTAATGACTTTAGGGGAAGCGGACGATTTTCAGGCAGATTGACCGCGACTATGGTGATGGGTGGGGCGGTAGCATTGAAAATATTAAAGAACTACTTAAATATTGAAATAATTAGTTACACAAAATCAATTGGTAATATAACTATGGAATCTGTCGAAATGTCCTTTGATACAATTTCTAAAAACAGATATTTGAACGAGGTCCGTTGTCCTGACCACGGAACAGCCGCGAGAATGAAGGATTTGATATTGTCTGCAAGAAGAGATGGTGATTCATTAGGAGGTATAATTGAATGTATAGTACGGGGCGTGCCAGTAGGATTAGGAGAGCCGATTTTTGAGTCGATAGAATCTGAGATATCAAGAGGTATTTTTAGCATTCCTGCGGTAAAAGGGCTTGAATTTGGATCTGGATTTAAAGGTTCGACGATGAAGGGTTCTGAAAATAATGATTCATTTGTGATAGATAAATCCACTGGTAACATTATTACTGAGACAAACAAATCTGGTGGAATATTAGGTGGGATTACTGATGGGATGCCGATAGTATTTAGGGTTGCATTCAAACCCGCTGCCTCTATATCACGACCCCAGAAGACTGTAAATTTGAAAGATATGACTGAATCCCAATTAATTGTAACAGGCAGACATGATCCGTGCGTAGTTCCCAGAGCGCCACCTGTAGTAGATAGCATCGCTGCCATTATATTATTAGATTGTTGCTTTAAATCTAATCTGATGCCAAGAGTAATACATTAGGGATTCGAAAATGTCGATAGAAGAAGTTTATATTTTGAGAAATGACATGAAAGAAATTACAAACCAGATCTTGGAGCTTGTCAATCAAAGGATGAAGATTGCAAGAAAAATCGGAACGATAAAGATCAATTTGGACCTTGACATCATCGACGATAAGGTGGAATTAGGGATCAAGAATTATTTGTTTAGTAACTCAAAATATTTAGATATCGATCCAGAATTCTCTGGAAGGATTGTTAACATGTTAATCAACGAATCAATCAGAATCCAGAATTTGGAAAAAAATAAGGTAAAAGTTGGAGGAGAAAAAATTAATCCTGTAATCAATTCTCATGTTCAGTCTTCTCAGTCAACTCATTTGAAACATCAAGAAAGGGTTCACAAATTTGAAATCAGGTCTCATT
Source organism: Candidatus Nitrosocosmicus sp. (assembly GCA_009379865.1). Taxonomy (GTDB): domain Archaea; phylum Thermoproteota; class Nitrososphaeria; order Nitrososphaerales; family Nitrososphaeraceae; genus Nitrosocosmicus. Next base: position 11,134 of record WHSX01000054.1, on the reverse strand, counting down.
TAGATGTCTTTAATGCAGCAAAAAATCTAGAGTTACAAGGACATAGCATAATCCACATGGAAGTTGGAGAGCCTGATTTTCTACCCCCAATAGAAGTCAAGGAAGAATTAATCAAGATTTATGAAATGCGCAAGTTTCATTATACACAGACTGCTGGTATCAAAGAATTGCGGACAGGTTTGTCAAATCATATTTCTAATTTTTCAGCTAAAAACGGATTTGATATTTTTGAACCAATAAATCCTGACAAGATAATTGTTACCCCGGGAGGTAGGTTCGGGATATTTTGTACATTTTCTGCAATATTGAGACCGGGTGATGAAATAATTACAATTGAACCGGCTTGGCCGGCTTGCCATGATTGTGCAAATTACCTAGGCGTAAAAAATAGAATAGTAAAGACTAATTTGGAACAAAATTGGGAGGCTGATATTTCTGAAATAGAAAATCAAATTAATATTAATACAAAAATAATTTGTCTAAATTATCCTAATAATCCAACAGGCAAAATCCTGAGTAAAAAATCCTACGACAAAATAATGGATTTAGCTCGCAAAAATGAAATTTATTTACTAAGTGATGAGGTTTATTCTAATTACGCCTACGAACCTTTTCGCAGCGTTATAAATTTTGACTATGACAAATCAATACTAGTCGGTTCGTTTTCAAAAACATTCGCAATGACTGGGTTCAGGGTCGGATTTGTATATTCTAGAGATAACCTATTAATCAACAAGATTATAAAAATACAAGCATTAGCTTTAACATCAGTAGCAGAACCAATGCAATTTTGCGCATTACTTGCACTGGATTTTGATCCCGAGAAAAATAACAAGATAATGAAGAAGCGTTTAGAAATAATGTGCAAATATTTGAAAAAATTACCATTCGAATTCACGTTTCCTGAAGGAGCAATGTATGTATTCGCAAGGATCGACCATGAATTGAATTTGACTGACTTGAAACTAGTAGAGCTACTCTTAAATCATGGGGTAGCGGTAGCGCCAGGAAGCGGATTCGGATCAAATTATTCCGATTACATAAGATTCTCTACCTGTTTAGAGGAAAAGAAAATGATCGAAGGTTTGGAAATTATTCGGGATCTGGTTAATAAACTCTAGCCAATACGGTATCGGCAATAATGTCCGCTTTGAACTGAAATAACGAAAATGTCAAACATCTTAATTGTTGGAGCGGCTGGAAGAATGGGAAAATGGTTTTTTGATTATTTTATTACTTTACGAAAAGAGCAATCCGAAGGTCGATATTTAAGCAAAAAAACGATCAAAATAGAAAAAATCTTTCTAGTTGACATTAGTGAGATTGAATACTCCAATAAATCAGAACCCGCAAATGTTTATACTTCCAAGAGTATCACTAAGTTTATTGAAGATTCAAATATAATTATTTTATGTACTCCGATTAAGGAAACTCTTAAGATCCTTGATAAATATACGATGATGTTAAGACCAGGAACAACTACCATTGAAATATCTTCTGTAAAAACCCCTATTCATAAGTATGTGTCAAACATTTCACAGAAATACAGCTATTTGAAATTTCTTTGTATCCATCCAATGTTTGGACCAGGTGCCAAAGTTAGCTCTTCAAAGAACATAATAATGCATGTGCCACTTAGTTTATCTGGAATTAGCAGTGAATCAAGAATCTTGGATGGATTATTTCCAAAACTCAAAAGATTCTTAATTGACACCCCAGAGAAGCACGACACTCTAGTTGCTATTCTTATAAGTTTAATTTACTTCATTAACCTTGTTTTCTCAAAACTTTTGATTGAAATTTCAACTAGTAAGACACTGAAAAACGAAAAAGGTATGTTAAGGCTATTAAAACAGTTATCGGGTAGCACATATAAGATTCAATCGTTACTGAGTGAGAGCATATTAACGGACGACGCACCACTTTTCTTGAATCTTTTTCTAGGAAGCAACAAATCAATCGAAATAATTAAGAAGTACGGCAAGATTTACGATAGGATAGCAAAGAAAGTAGAACAAAAGGACGAAAAATACTTGCAGAACCTTGTTGTTAACACAAAAAAAAATATCAAGAATCAAATCGATATTGATTATTCTTATGATTTACTTTACCGGTTCTTAAATAACTAAATTATTTAACTCGTAAATCTGGATCAATAAGAACATATATGATTTCATTTTCATTTTAGTTCATGACAATAAGGAGATGGCTTGACAATGAAGTCTCTTTAGATCCATTAAAAAATCTAAAGATCGCAGTCATTGGTTACGGTATTCAAGGCGCAGCACAGGCTTCTAATATGAAGGATTCAGGTCTAGATGTTTGTGTTGGATTACGCCCAAACGGAAATACATGGGCAAAAGCTCAAAATGATAATCACAAAGTAACAGGCGTTAGTGACGCAGTTAAAGAGTCCGATATCATCCACATACTAATTCCAGATATGGAGCAAGAGGAAACTTTTAAGAGCGAAATCGCTCCGTATTTGACAGAAAATAAGACAATCAGCTTTTCACATGGCGCCGCTATACATTGGAAATGGATCGATCCTCCTACAAATATTGATGTCATAATGATAGCACCAAAAGGACCAGGTCAGCGAGTTCGCGAATTATATCTAGATGGATTTGGGACACCATCTCTTGTTGCTGTGCATCAAGATTATACAAAAAAAGCTTGGGAAAAAACACTGGCAATAGCTAAATCAATTGGGAGCACAAAGCCAGGTGTTTTAGAAACCACATTTAAAGAAGAAGTAGAAACGGATTGGTTTGGGGAGCAAGTCGATTTATGCGGTGGGGTGCACCAAATGATCCTCAAGTCATTTGAGACATTAGTAGAAGCAGGCTATCAGCCAGAAATAGCCTATTTCGAATGCTTGCATGAACTAAAATTAATTGTAGACTTAATTCAAAAGTATGGAATTACTGGTATGTACAATAGAGTTAGTGAAACAGCAAGATATGGCGGACTTACTAGAGGTAAGCGTGTTATTGACGGAGACTCTAAAGCAAAAATGAAGGATGTATTAGCAGAGATCCAATCAGGAAAGTTTGCAAATGAGTGGGTTAACAACTACAAGAAGGATAAAAAATCGGCCTTTAGTGCGATGCTTCATGAGTTGGAGAACCATGAAATTGAAAGAGTAGGCAAGGATTTAAGGAGAATGATGTGGCCGCAAGAGAAGGTCGAGTAATAAGCTAACTCAATCTTCCGCGTTACAAATAGATTAATTCCTTTTTACATTTTTTTCAATATGTTCAATAATTTTATCGAGGGATGTGCCTGGTCCAAAATTCCCTGTAATACCTGCCTTCTCCAATTCGCTCTTATCAGATTCAGGTATTACTCCTCCTCCCACTAATAAAATGTCTTGAACGTTCTGTTCTCTTAGCAAGCGAGACACTTTAGGGAATAGTGTAAGGTGAGCGCCATTAAGTAGACTCATCGCAATCACATCTACATCCTCTTCAATAGCAGTTTTTACAACTTGTTCGGGTGTACAGAATAATCCGGAATAAATTACTTCCATCCCGGAATCCCTGAGGGCTCTACAAATAACCAAAGCTCCTCGATCGTGACCATCCAGACCCAACTTTGTAACCAAAATCCTGATTTTCTTTTGAGATAGGTCTTTTGAATTTTCCTTCTCTGAAGTCTCCTTTATCAATGAAGTGGTCATATACTATTATATCATATATTCCGGGCTTAAAATATTTTATATCCTTGTTGCATAATCACTACTGCTGTAGGTTATTTTTCGGTGGAAATATCAGTTTGAACTTTAAAATAGTAAGGCTTTAATGTATAGATTCGTTATGTAATTCATTAAAATTAAATGACTGTAAATGGAATCCAAAACTATCAATATTTATCGAAAAAATTCTATTCCAACGAAATCATTTATAAGATAATCGAAAAAAAAATGGTTGACAGTCATGATCTCACGGATTTTTTGACTAATACTGAGGTCAAAGATCTTAACCTTTTGGCCACATTTCTTCGTAATAGGACAGGTAGCAAGTTTGTCACCTATTCAAGAAAGGTTTTTATCAATTTGATTAATTTGTGCAAAGATTCATGCTCATATTGTACATACAAAAAAGAACCAACAAGCATGGAAGCTGTAATGCTTAGCCCGTCTCAAGCGATAGCAATTGCTAAACTCGGGGAGAAGGCAAGATGTACGGAGGCATTAATTGTAACCGGTGAGAGGCCAGAGGTTAAATATAAAGAGGCCAAAAGGTGGCTTACGTCGCTTGGACATCGAAATTTGTCCGAGTTGTTGGCAGATTTAAGTGAGAAAATACTCTCACAGACTGGAATGTTACCTCATACTAATGCCGGAAGCCTTACAAAGAAAGAAATGTCCATGCTAAAATCTAGTAATGCAAGCTTGGGTATGATGCTAGAGAGCTCAAGCGAACGGTTGACTCATAAAGGGAAAGCTCATGAAAAAGCACCAAGCAAAAATCCTAAAGTAAGATTAAAATCACTAATTTCAGCCGGTGAGCTTAATTTCCCAATTACTACAGGACTCTTAATAGGCATAGATGAAAGTTTTGATGAAATAGTTGAATCGTTGTTACTAATAAACAATATTAATAAGAAATTCGGTCACATTCAAGAGGTAATTATGCAAAATTTTTTACCAAAGAAAGGGACACTAATGGAATATGCAAAATCTCCTTCATACCCTTACTTTTTAAGATGTATTACAGCAGCTCGAATAATTTTGGAAGATATTAGTCTTCAGGTCCCACCGAACCTAAGCCCTAATTTATATTCAAATTACCTTGATTCTGGAATCAATGATTGGGGAGGCATCTCACCGATTACACCAGATCACGTCAATCCAGAGTCACCATGGCCGACCATTGAGAATGTTAATATGGTTACAAGAGAAAAAGGGTTTACATTGAGGGCACGGTTGCCGGTATATCCAAAATATATAATTAATTCGCAGATATCAGGGAAATTCGTGCACAATCGCCTTAAAGACTATATAGAACCGTTGATAGATAAATACGGCTTGGTCAGAGAGGAGTTTATTAATAATGAATATTGAGAATGTTCTCAGAAATATCGATCCTGAAATTGCTTCAATCCTTGGAAGGTCTTTAGATGGGAAGGAAGTTTCGTCAGTCGATACTTTAAAGCTTTTTGAAGCTACTGGACCAAGTCTGTCAATAATAACTCTGGTTGCTGACGAGCTGAGGAGGAGGGCAAATGGTGAAATTGTGACTTATGTCATAAACAGAAACATTAACTTTACAAATGTTTGTATAAAACAATGTGGTTTTTGTGCGTTCAGTAGAGATTTTAGAGTGGAAGAAGGTTATATATTACCAATTGAGGAGATAGTAAGAAGGGCTAAAGAAGCATGGCAGTTTGGAGCCACTGAAATATGTATCCAGGCAGGATTGCCTCCTAAAATGGATGGATTTTTTTACGTCAAAATATGCAAGGCGATAAAGAAGGAATTGCCTGAGATACATATTCATGCCTTCTCGCCAGAGGAAATCTTGTATGGATCTTCATTGTCTAACACTAAAATTCATGATTATTTAAAGATGCTAAAGGAGGCTGGTTTGGGTAGCTTGCCTGGCACCTCCGCTGAAATTCTTGTAAAAGAGGTACGGAACAAGATTTCTCCAGGCCGAATCAATATAGAACAGTGGATCGACATAATTTCTACAGCACATAAGCTTAACATCCCAACCACTTCCACAATAATGTATGGGCATATTGAGAGCAATAATGATATTGTTACTCATTTAGAGATAATAAGAAATATTCAAAAACAAACCGGAAAATTCACAGAATTTGTTCCTTTGAGTTACGTGCATCATGAAGCTCCAATGTCGACTCATCATTTAATTAAAGATATAAGACCAGGCGCTGACGGTCTAGAAATTTTGAAAATACATGCGATTTCACGAATTTTTTTCAATAATTTCATTAATAATCTTCAAGTTTCATGGGTTAAAGAGGGACCAAAGTTATCCCAAATATTGCTTGGTGCTGGAGCAAATGACCTGGGTGGTTGTTTAATTAACGAAAGTATATCAACTTCTGCAGGATCGCAGTATGGACAATTTATGAGGCCAGTGGATATGCGTAAGATCATCAAAGCCGCAGGTAAGATACCAGCACAGAGAACATCAAAATATGCAATTATCAAAGATTTCAGAACTACGGAGGAAATCGAGTCAGAAAATTCCCTTGACAAAATCAATCCTGAAAGATTCGGATCATATAATGAATTGATCAAATTGAATAGTTTTAGGTTTAAGAAAAATTAGCTTGGGTATGGAAATAAGGCATATACCCAAGTCCAAGCGCACTTCCATTATAGGCGATGATAACAAAAATATTTATATCTTACCCCTAAACATAAAGTAAAATTTGCATTTGGATGATAACAACGAAGAATTTAGAACTGATATTTTGAAAGGACTGTCTAATCCCGTTCAGAAATCAATACCTTCTAAATATTTATACGATAGTAAAGGTTCTCACTTGTTTGAACAAATAACGGTTCAGCCGGAGTATTATCCAACTAGAACCGAAAATAGTATACTAGAAGAATATTCTACCAAGATTTTACAAAATATTTCAAAAGAGATCATCTTAATAGAGATGGGAAGTGGTAGCTCAAAAAAGACCAAACATCTGTTCGACTCAATATTGAAAAGACAAGATAAACTTTATTACTTTCCAATTGATATCTCCTTCCAATTTTTGGATTCTGTAGTAACTGATTTGGAAACACAAAATCAGAATATTAGGGTCAAAGGGATTCCCAACGATTATATAAATGGTATCAAAGATTGTAACAATATCTTATTTGAGAATAATTTTAAATTCGATTCATTTTCTAGACTAATAGTTTTTTTTGGCTCTAGTATAGGAAATTTTGAAATTGATGAAGCTAGAGACTTTTTAAAAGCTGTCCGGATCAGTATGAATGATAAGGACTTTCTACTTGTTGGTTTTGATATGATTAAGGATGAATTTCTTATCGAACCGGCTTATAACGATAAAGCAGGGTTCACTGCTCAATTTAATTTGAATTTGTTAGATCGAATGAACAGGGAGCTGGGGTGTAATTTTGATATTCATGAGTATGTACACTCTGCTTTTTTTAACAGGAAAAAGGATCGTATCGAGATGCATCTCAAATCTAAATCGGACCAAGAATTTAGAATAGCGGGATCTGACACAATATTTCAGATATCTCAGGATGAAACCATTCACACCGAAAGCTCGTACAAATATAATGAGAAGAAAATTCAAGAATTAGCGATTAGATCGGGTTTTTCGCTTGAGAAGATTTATTCTGATAACAATAATTGGTTCAATCTTGTCATGCTGAAACCGTGTTGATTTTTCCAGCTACTCATTTAATCATAAGTTGATTCAATGACTACAAGAATATTCAGGTGAGTATCAACCTAAAGATTGACCGAAATTATAATAAAAGTATGAAATTCATATTTGTGAAAGACGAACGAATCGAATTAATTTATCTCAAACGGTTGAACCATAGGCTGAAATTGTATAATAAGAAGTTAAATTATGGAATAGAAGTTACTTAATAAGAGAGCTAAAGTTTAATCCCGATTTTTATGTCTATATCACATCAACGATAATAAGAAAAAGAATTAGTTTTCATTTCAAAATCAAAGTCAAATATTGTCATGCACTAGTCTACTCGGCTCTCCCTGGGAAGTATCGAATTATCTAAAATCTTTTCAAATAAATATCACTAAACAGGAAATAATTTACACAATATTTCAAAATAGTCTTATTTTTTTATTATGAATTTTGTTGTTAAATTGATAGGAACTGATATAACCTGATCATAATTCATTCTTTTTATTTCTTAGGTTCAGAGAAAGGTGAATTCATCCAAGACTGGTATATATTTTTTATGCGCTCTACGGCATCTATTTCTATAAAGATTTTTTTTACCGATTCAGAGACCAACTCTTGCCATTTAGCGTTGTCCTCAAGAATCAATTTCCGAATGACAGAGCCCTGTAATAGATTCTCTTCAAATAATTTTGGTTCCTTGATGATTACAGTTTCTCTTTTAAGCAGGGTTCTGACAAAATTGTTTCCAGTATAAAACACCTTAAACGGCGGACTCACTGACTTAATATTGCTAAACCATTTTGCATTGTTTTCGTCGTCAATAGCATTTACCAAGAATACTTTTGACATGTCAATTTTTGATCCTATAAGACTATCTCTAATCATCCATACCCTTTCTCCAGCAGTGAATGGGTTCCTTAAGGTGTAATTAGCTTGCGAGCTTCCTATGAGAATAATTATTTCCTCATTTTCATCCAATATTTGACGAACTAGTTCCAAATGTCCTAAATGAAATGGTTGAAATCGTCCTATCATTGCAGCCGCCATGCTCGTAGTCACCTTAATCTAAAAAACAAAGAACATAATATTTGTATCAAGGTTTAGTATTTGTTGATTTAGTTTCCGAAAACTCAGCCTTTTGATTTTCAATTTCAGCCCTTTCGATCCTCCTAAAAATTGGAATTATATTGTTGTCAATGCTGTGTCCTTGAAGAATTCTCAACTCAGATGCAGAGTACCAGTCTTGGTCTAGTAAATTTTCCAAAATTCCTAATTGTTTCCAAATTTTCTGGGCTGATGAGGGGATAAATGGAAACAACAGTATTGCAATTGATCTCACAGCATTGGCAGATATCCAAATGGTATTATTAGAATCATGATGTGATTTCCAAGGTTCTTTAGACTGGAAATATTGGTTAAAAAATGTGCTATACTGTAAAACCCTCTTCATGGCTTTATCTATTTCGTTTCCAAAAATCAATTCTCCTACAGCGTATGCGATCTGTCCTATCTCTGTTAATGCTTGTTTATCTAGACCGTCCAAAGTAGTTCTTGCAGGTATATTTCCATCAAATTGCTTCTTGGTAAAGGAGAGTGCACGGTTGACAAAGTTTCCTATGTTGGATATGAGCTCATTATTAATTTTTTCATAAAAACTATCCCAGTCAAAATTAATGTCCGATTGCGAATATGGGATAATGGTAGAAAAATAGAATCTAAGATAATCTGGGTTAAATGACTTCGTAAATCCTTCCAAAGTTATCGACCAATTCTTACTCTTCGATAACTTTCTATTTTGAAATAGTAAATGACCCCTTGTAACTATTCTATCAGGTAATTTATATTCGCTCTTAATCCCAAGCCTGATCGCGGGGAGAAAGAGGTAATGATGATAGATTATATCTTTTCCTATAAAATGAATGATTTCAGAATCATTCCAAAGTTTCCTACCGTCTTTCTTAAGTACGGTCTCTGCAAAAGTATTAAAAGATGAAATATAGCACAAATGATTGTCAAACCACCCATAAAACACTTTGTCTTCGTAATCTTGAACTCCATGAATTTTTGGTATGGGTACCCCCCAAGCTAAATCTCTAGTGATATCCCAATCTTGCAAACCGGTAGTTATCCAGTTCAAGACGTATTTTACTACGTCTTCTTGTAAATTCTTATTATTAGAAAGCCAAATTTTAAGAGCGCTCTCAAAATCGGACAATTTAAAAAAATAATGAAGACTCTCTCTCTTAACAGGGGGTCTCCCACATAGAACACATTTGGGGTCCAATATTTGCTCAGGGACCCTGCCACACGATTCGCAAAGATCAGAATATTGGTTCGCTGAGTTACAGAATGGGCATCTACCTACTACATACCTGTCTGGCAAGTACTTGTTATCAAATGTGCAAAAAAACTGGACGACAACTTCCTCTTTTATGTGATCATTTTTATACAGTTCCATAAATACGTCCTGTACAAACTTTACGTTTTGAGGGGAACTAGTCTTTGAAAAATGATCAAAATTAATGGCTACAGAATCAAAATCTTTTTTATCTCTCTCATTCCATTCTCTCACATATTCTTCAGGTGTTTTTCCCTCCTTCTCAGCTTTTATCAAGATAGGAGTTCCGTAATCATCAGTAGCACATATGTGGTAAATCTTACTACCCGTCAATCTAACGAATCTAGTGAAAATATCGGCTGGTAAATAGGTCGATGCAATATGTCCCAAATGAATCTGGCCGTTCGCATAAGGTAAGGCCGAAGTAACTACTAGATCCTTATCTATCACAATCTTGGGTCCTTTGTATTTTTCATTCTCTGTTATTACGTCGTGGCTATCTGTTGTTATGAAATGCGAAGTATCAGAATCTGAATGAGTAGTAATCGAGTTATGGTTTGTGTTTTCGGACAGACTGTTCATTTGCGCCTAACTTGTATTCCTCTAATTATTGAATTTAATTTAACTGTATGTAAGTGATGGATATCCATCACTCATATTTTTGTGCGGGGTTTTGTTTGTATAGAGGTTAAACTAAATTGCCCCTTCTTGAAGTGTTGGTAACAAAGTGTGCTTAATCTTTAGATATTTTATCCATGATTATCCTTCCGTTTTCTATCTCGCAGTATACCTTTAGCTGGTCTCCCTTTGTCAGCTGTAAAAGATGGCATATTTCTACAGGTATTGAAACGATGAGGGTATCAAATCTTTTTGCTACGGGTCTGATCTTTTTTGTGAAAGGAAGAGGTTTAGTCCCTAAGGGAGAGGGTATAAAATCATCATTATTATTATCAGTAGTAGTAGTCATATAGTTTTTCTCAAGATAACTCAATTAGCTATATGTATAGAATAACTAACTACTAAGCTTTATTAGTTCTCTATTTGAGATAAATAGCCTTTCTTGTCATGGCAAGTTTTGTAAAGAAATTTGATAGTGCTGTTGGTTCTAAACCGGATGGGACCAATATCGCTATAAACGCTATAGATAACTACGACAGTGCAAGATTCTCAAGTGATGCAAAGAATGCATTTTGGGAAGGAGTCTTTGATAAGAAGAAGAAGGAAGTAAAGAACATTGTAGCACTGGACCTAGGATTTTACAAAGGAAAGGAAAGAAGGACTCTATTTACTCTCTCTTATTCTCAAAAAACAGGACCTATAGTATGCCATGTCGACAAAGAAACAGGTGAAGAACATGATGATAATAGTAAGAAGGTGCCTGATGGATATGAAGCAATAGGCGGGTACGAATCTTCA
>WHSX01000053.1 GCA_009379865.1 Candidatus Nitrosocosmicus sp. | reverse complement strand
GATACTCCATTAGACTAGCTTTATTTGTTGTCAATTATGACCCAGGCTCAGCTAACTACGTAATTTCGTCTAATTGAATTTCTTATTTGTATTGAGGTTATCATCTTCTTTCAATACTGCATCAATCTTCGCGCGTAGGACTCGTAGATTCCTTTTATCTTTAGCAAACTCAGGATATTCATATTGTCGTCATCGATATAGACATGCGTGGCAATAAAATGTATATTTGCTTATACTGATTTTCCGCATGCTTTTTTTCTAAATTTGTCAACAGTAATATCCATTTTATCCACCATTTAGCAAAGCAGAGATTCCCAGTAATCACACATACTTGATTAACAAGAATTTCTTAACGTCGTCTAACGAATAATATACTAAATAATCCCCTATCCGTAGTAACTACCAGCCTATGATCCTCATTCCTGCATTTTTCAAAAATAAATTAACTCTTAGCCTTATTGAGAAATTAAATTCACTTTCAGACATCCATGCGAATATCACTACAAATGGAGGTAATTTTCACCTCACGAGCCCTTACTACTACTTCACAAGCGAAGGATTTCCAAACTATTATATTAATAACCCCTCAAGATTAATAAAAACCGCAGTAGGCTCCGGTGGTGTAGAGGTTATGAGCTAAATAACCACACAGTCCGGCTAAGCATTTCGCCCTCTCAAGGCGACGATCCCGGGTTCAAATCCCGGCCGGAGCATCCTCTGTTTTGAAAAAGGCGGCCAATTCGAGTCGTTTTTTATAATCTCAGTTTTATGAGTATCTGTGTACAGTCTTTCATTTACTGTATACAGTTTTTTGTCAAAATGGATATCACAGTTTGAACATGAATAAATAATTTTTTTAAATGAGCCTATGCTTCCAGTTCGAACATCTGTGGAATTCAGTCCTCGGTTACTGAATATACATTTGGTCATTGATCAAGAACATTGGTAGTAATTGGGCTTAAAGTTTTTATTGTCATTCCCAATGGGATACTCAAAGTATCGTCATTTGAGAGGGCGAAATGCTTAGCCGGACTGTGTGGTTACTTTGTTGTTTGTAAATAGCCTGTACACCACCGGCAAGTCTTTTGATCTTCTTAGTCAATACGCATAGTTACACTGCGTAGAGGTTACATTAATTCTTTTTCTGCCAAACTAATGGGTCGTAGTATTCCTTCGTTTAGACAGTAAATTGAAATAGAGCGGTTGAATTGGTCTGAATTTAGGAAAGGACTACCATCAAAGGATGAGAAAGAAGCATAAAATACCATATTTGAAAAGGCCACCCTATATACACAATATCTATCTAATGCCAACGAACCAGTGCCATTTGAGCCTATTCTTATGGGTGCTTTGTTCCGTAATTATAAGAAACTTTTAAAGTTGTGCAAAGAGGAGGATAATGTCACCGAAGATTCTATAAAACAGAAATTGGTTTTACTGGAAAGACAGAATTCCTTTACCAAAGCGTCTTTTGATAAAACCTGCGAAAGGTGGCACGGTCTGCTCTATGCCCTTCATAAGGATGATAATGAGCATTTACCAAGAAAGTTAGCTGATAGTTGTAATAGTTTGAAGGAGGGAGCGGCAAAGGCTGAGATGGGTGGTAAAATCTTTACAGTGTTCTTTTGGATGGGGGTGCCCTTGATAGCATTCATTGCATTACTAGCTATATCTAAAATAGGTAAAGAAGCTAAAATCCCTTGGAGATGTGAAGATAGCTTCACTACAGGAAAAAAGAAGTACGAAACTATCTGAACTAGCCTAACTCTATGACTTTAACTTACAAGACTTTGAATGTATAGTCTTAGAACAGGAACACCATGTAAACAGAATCAGGTATCAGCTTAAAGACTCGGCCCCCTAACCTACCGCCCATAACAACAATTCAACGAAATTATATATCCTTATATCCACAAGAATTAAAAAACAGAAATGTTATAGATGCTAAAATCAATATGTATTATTGGATGACTTTATGTCCCAAAGCAACTCGAGGCGTGCCACGATGAATATAGGTAGTGGATTATATGGTCATGCCACAAATGTAACTCCTAATAGCGAGAAACACTGGCCTCCTCTCAATGAGAGAACAAGAACAGAATATGGTGAAAGATTGTGGCTAGATGGATGTAGGGAGGAACGTATGTTTTATTCTTGGTTGACTAAATGTAAACATTATAGTGCAGAATATTATGAAGAAGATTGATTATTCATCTAGATGAATATTGAGTTTGATTCAGTGCTCGACGCAGCTAAAGGTTTTAGAACGTAGGAGAAAAAGAGTAGGTGGGGCTGCCAGAATCATAGTAGACAAAGATTCAAAATCTTCTATTCTATTTCTTTTTTGTCTTGTCATGCAGAATCAAAAACTGATAGATAGATATAGAGTCAAACTGAGAAAAATGTCAAAACTGATGTGACTCTGATCGATTTTTTAGATGAACAGGAGTGCTATAGGTCATAATGTCTTATAGAATATTACTTCGACCACCTTTCAAACTCGTTTACATCACCATTCATGTGTCCTTGTATCTAGATCTTCAATACTAGATGCTCAAGATGTGCCGTCGCCAATTTCTGAAGATTTAAAACTTGAAATATTTTTTTTATAGAGATTTACCTAGATTTTCAATAGTATTTACTACCAGGGCGTCCTTGTCACCATAGACAAACGCAACCCTTTGCACTCCGTTGATACCATGAAACGCTACATAATCAGATACAAATTGTTCACAACCCTGTCTAATTTCCTGATATGAGGACCCGGCCGCTACAAACTCTAAATAAATATCACTTCTCCTCGTTACTGCTAGTTTAACCTTTACAGTTAGTGATATTTGAAATCCCATATGTTTTATCCTGAGAAAAGGGATTAGAGAACTAAGTATTTGTTTGTTTGTTTATATGAGAAACTACTAGGCAGGGTTAGTATAGTACTTTGTATTGATGAATTCTTTCCATTCCAATCTTCTTTTGATAGTGCTTCACCCAACGTGATCTTTGAAAGTGGTTGGTCTATATAAGCCGACAGAGCCATAATTTCTGATATCTTTTTATCTGGGAATAGGAAGAAATGCTCCCAGACTTTGTTTGCAATGCCGATATATCCACTCAGGTCTTGATCTGCATCTCTGACACTTGGATTTTTTTTGTTATCCATCTGGTTTTTGGCATATACTCTACCTATTGCTGCACCTACTCCTGTTAGACCTCATTATTGTGTTTGTTGTATGATCTGCTACCTCTTCTACCTGTCCTGTTGTTGGGATAATATTGTCGGTTGGGTTTGAGGTTAACAGTGGGTGGCTCGTCACACACACCAACAAATTGATATGAGTAATTCTTGAAATTATCTGTGAAAAGTTTTGACAGGAAAGGAAGTTCCTTTTGAAAAACTTCTAACTTTTTTCTAATCAAGTATTTCAACTTTCTCTCGTATGATTTCGAAATGGCTTTTTAAACTTGAAGATATAGAATTTCAAATTTGATTAACAACATTAGTAAATATGTGATCGCTGTTTTAAGACTTTCAATTGAATTTTGGGCGGCCACTTTTCAAGGCCTACAGAATTTCTTATGGGGAAATTCGAGCGTGAATAGCAAGGGGTGCCGTCGCCGAAAAAAAGTGTCTTTATGTTAAAAATCTTAACTCTATTTTTTAAGCCTAAATCCAGGAAAATCTAGATGAAGTTGCCAAATCAGATCTAGATAAGTTAGAAAGATTGGCAGAGAATTTTGAAAGGTTTCATTCCCATCACGAAACCCTGAAAGAAGAATATGAAGATCAATATGTTGTAATCAAAGATAGAAAATTAAGGATAATGACAATGATCTCTAAGGATTAGTAAGGAGACCGGACATCAAGACCTAAGACAAGTCCATAGCAATTGAATTTGTAAAAAAAGTGAATTTTGATAGATTTTATTCAGATACACGGCTCATATAAACAGCATTGATCTGACCCCGTGTACATTAGGACGATAGTAGGCGCCATCATCAAAATTGGGTAGTAATTCCGAGCATGTAGAGGTAACTTCGTTTCTAATAATTAAGATACTCCTTGATGAATTCAATGGTCTTAGAAATAGCCAATGTCGATTCAGTGGTATCGTTTAAGGATGTTTGAAATACATGTGGCATGCCTTCATATACATCCAATTTTACTGGAATATCAGCCTGATCTAATGATTGATATAGTCTAACAGAATCACTAAGTAATACTTCCTTGGTGCCTACTTGAATCATGGTAGGCGGAAAACCTTTGGTAAAGTTACCATAGACTGGAGAAACATATGGATTTTTTTGGTCTGTAAGATTAGCATAGGCATCCCCCATATTTTTCAGTATTATTTCGGAAATAAATGGATCTGCCCCCTTTAGGGTTGAATAAGTATCACCAGTTCTGGAAACATCTGTCCAGGGCGACCAAAGTACTATAGCCGATGGGATTCCAATACCTTCGTCTCGCATTTTTAAGACAGAACTTGCCACCAGCCCGCCTCCAGCAGAATCTCCGTACATAGCAATGTTGTCAAGCGAGTAACCTTTATCCTTCAATGCTTGAATGACCGATACAACTTCACTAGTTATCTGATTCCAGTTTGAAGATGGAGCAAGCGAATAATCAATGGACATGACTCTAAGCCCTGTGGTATTGGCCATAGGTACAGAATTATTTAAAGTAGAATTAGCTCCTAGAATTGTATATCCACCTCCATGTACATATATTAAAATTTCCCCATTATCTGTCCAGTTTGCTGGTTTGATATCAAGGACATTCACATTCCCTAACTTGGTGGATGTTATGTTGGACTCAAAACTGTCCACAAATGATTGGGATTGGGCTGTAGCCATAGTGGAAATTTGTTTATTCAGTTTTTCCCAACCCTCTAGATCATTTGCTTCTGGGGTTACAAACTCAGGCATCTGTATTGTAATGTTTCTTAAAATTTTTTGAGCTCCTTGCGATATCGTTTCGGGTATGGTTATCGTTGAATTGTTATCCTCCTGGCTGAAAACAGGATTTGATGGGTGTACATTCAAAAACCCAGTACACAAAAGAAGGGTATAACTGAACGAGAATATCACGTATAGTAATTTTTTCATTTGAATCACCAAAATTGAGAAATATCCTCTAATTTGCTAAAGCTACCAAAGGAAACTACAGAACCAGTGGTGTTTAGTTCCATGAATCGTTTGTAAAGCGGTTCAATACTTTTGTCACCCTCCATGCTAGCAGTAAATTCTTTTACATGCTCTACATTTCTGTAGGATTGTAGTTCACCCCAAACTTCTTCATCTTCTCCAGCTGGAATTGATTTAGATAAATTTTCAAATTCCATCACGTTTTCCCCACTGGCAAGAGAAAATACTTCAAAGCCAGATGCACCATGTTTCGCGAAAAAATTTCGAGACTGTCTGTTAACTTCTACCATTTCATCATGGTTTTTCTTTGGGGCCCGATAAAGGAAAATTTCGAGCTGACCGCATGAACGTTTTTGGTTTGAAAAAGCGTTAGTATTAGTCATGACAATTCATATCAGTAGAAGATATAAAAATCATCAAGGGATCAAAAGTATACTCATATTCAATACGAAATTTGATTTTGATTTTGATTTTGATATTAAAGTTTTAAAAAAATTCTAACTCTTAATCCCAATGATCATAGATATTGGAAAATAAAAGAAAATTTCCCCGTTCTTCATGTGACTTCTCATACCCAAATTATCCATCAAAATATCTTTTTTAAATAATTGTCTAATTCTAGGTATATCCGCAGGATTTGGAAAAGACGATTTTAAGATGCTCTCGAGTCCCATTTCTAACTTATGGTGTTTGGATTTCAATTTGATTAGCCCGGCTTCATCCATTAATCCTTTTAGCTTATCAAAAGTCAGTGCCCCAGTGTGTGAACTATCACGCAATTTTTCTACAAAGTTATACGCCTCAATCTTGTCTTTATCTGGAGTAACATCAATTATGAGTATTTTTCCATTTGGTTTACACACACGCTTCATTTCTTCAAGTACTTGCTTTGGTTCAATCAAATGATGAAAACTATACCTTGTCACAACCAATGAAAAGGCATCATCCTCAAAAGGAAGTCTCGTTACATCCCCTAACTTCCAATCTATATTATCAATCTTTTTTTCTCTCTGAAGATTTTTTGCTTCCTCAATCATAGCTGGGGTTATGTCAATTCCTGTAACATGATTAACTTTATTAGCAAACTCGCATGCTATAATTCCTGGCCCACATGCCACGTCCAAAACTTTGTCTTCGATTTGTGGATCACTTAATTCATACATCAACTCTAATCCATAATGATTTGAATGTTGAGCCATTTGTGAAAATGGTTGGGCCTGTTTGGTAAATTGAGATACAATAATGTCATTATGGGAAACACTATTCTCATGAATATTTGGATCCACATCAAAAAATAACTTTAGCCAAATATAAAAATTATTCATATCAATAAGCTGAAAGTCAAATTTATTACATATAGAGGTTCTAGAAAATTATGAACCCGATGGGAGAAGTTAATTCGTTAGTCTGTTCCCGAATATCTTGCTTAAACTTACTTCCTTAGCTCCATACATATCTCTGCTTTCTTAAAATCCAACAAAAACCTATCACATTCAACTAATGCGTTTTCTATTACCTAAAATAATAATTCTCCAAGCTAGATTACACTTAAGGCATGCAGATAGCCTCTAGTACAGTGAGAATCCCTGTCTAAATACCTTGTAAATCTCTTTGGCTTGCAGATCTATTGCAAAACTTTTCGAATTCAATTCGGCATCCATCTTTAGTACCCTAATTGACAAATTTGTGAATTGCTTCTACATGCTCTGGATGAAAAATTCAGGGATAAAGGAGATCCAACCCTTATAAGATTTTTCAAGGATTTGAACTTTCAATTCAATATCATACCAATATTATATACATTTAAAACGTTTTATAATATATGAATAATATTATTTACTTGAAATGAAATTTGTACTTCGAAATATCAAAACATAGATGTATGTAAAATTTGATAATAGATTTGGTAATTACTCAAATTGGATGTCTTGGTCACTCAATCACATTCTCCGTAAACATTTATATTCTGATAGTGGTTTCTATTGATAGTATTAGATGATTTGTACCAAATGCAAAACAGACTATATTGTGGGGATATCATTTTATGATAAGAAATTACATCGTTTTGTTTGTCCTACATGTAAGACATGAATTCTCTGTAATAAATTGTCTAACCTCTAAATAACTAAATCCTGTTAGATGTTTGCATACATCAAAATTTCGGGACAATTTAATAAATTACTATTACTTGGCAATAGATCACAATCTTGAAGGCATAATGTCTTTTGTTGGCATCTAAGAATTATCCGTTGTCCATACTTTTCATGAAAAATCAATCTAACTTATCACTATTAATATGTTGGAAAGTTTCAAGAGTTTAAATATACTTTCGATATCTAGATTTTGCCACTAGTAGGGTTAAGAAGTAAAATTTCTTACAGCATCTTTTGGTGTTTTTGCGGAATAGATGTCGGTGGAAAACCCCTGGGATCAGAAATTAAATTCTTTCTATGCAGAAGTAAAGGCCATTGGCCAGTAACCGGTCATCGTAAATTAACCCGACCATTACGGATATTCAGAATACAATATTATCGGAATAAGGAGTAGGCGTACAATAAAGCTATGGCCAATAGGAATTGACAATAAGTGTTGGTCAAATTAACTATAATACTTTTAGCATCAAAAAAGAAAAAGTGCATCATGAAAGATTTCGAGGATATGACTCTCAAAGAAAGAGAAGAAATTCTTGAACAGTTAAGAAATCTTCCAGATGAATCAGTGGATCCAATAGATATCTTTACACATTCTTTTAATGAACTTTCTCAACACTGGTCTAGTGCTTTAAAAGAATTTGATACCATTTACTCAGATTGCAAAATAGAAAATCATGTGAACCACACTGAGGAAAAAGATGAGAGTGGTTGGCGGGCGAGAATCCGAAGTTTGTACTAATCATGTATAAAGATTGCAAATATCTCTCCGTAGTATGCCAGATTGAAATATTGATTGGAATAAATCCCATTAACTACTGAGGCCTACGAAGCATTGGAAAGATAGGTGGAAATTTTTTTACTTGAATCGTAGTAAGTAATTCGAAGCCGTGTCGTTTGTAGAATGGAATGTTTCTTGGATTTGATGATTCGAGATATGCCAATGAATTATCTTTATCACATACAGTTAGTGCATGTTTCATGAGTCCGGAACCTAGACCTTTGCCATGGTGATGAGGATCCACCCCTAGAAGCGGTAAGTACCAGTGGGGCTCGTTTGGATGGTATCCATTCATTTTCTCAAATACTTCCGGAACAACGTTTTGAGACTCTTCGGATGTGGTTTCTTGGATTAGTCCAAGTATGGTATCAACATCAGGATCAACATTTGGTGGTAGCCAAAGAGCAGCACCAGAATAATTACCAATATAGTGCGCAGTCTTGTGTTCAAACGCTTTTCCTCCAAAGGCTTTGGCAAATTTGGAAAAATGTGAAAGATATTTCTGTGAATCTGGCCATACCCAGCGTGTGGCAGGATCAGCTACAAATGCCAATTTTAAAGCATCAATAACAGCATTTTCCTCGAGTTCAGTAGCCGTTTTGACATCTGGTCTTGTCATTAAATTCCCTTATACTATATGAAGTCATAACATTTTAACATTTAATTCAAATGTTGATTTGAGATAGTCAACACGTCATGGATCTCGTATTGATGAATCAAACTGAAGAAAAATTGATTTGAAAGATTTAATGGCCAATTGAATAGCAACTATGCAGCAAATTTTATTACAGAATAATTGGAACCAAGTTTATTGACAATGATATATGTATCTCATTTAAGTATTTCAAGAAATAATAAATTTCAAATATGGGATGAAGACCCTTATTTTATATTACTTGGGCCCATTCTAATATATTCGGAATAAACTCCTTTATGACATTTTGAACATTAGTCACAGAATAATTACTCCAGCGACCCTAAAGCACCTATCAAATGAAAGTTCGTTTTGAGCTAATTTAACAGAGCTAGTAGTCTTTTTCAGATTTTGAGAGGTAAAATAACTTTAAACCTTTAATTTCAGTCAAAAAATTTTAGATATCCCAGGGTCTCTAACCAAATACCATCAATAATGACTAGTGTATTGTTTGATAGAAAAATAAGCAAAAAAATATAGAGGATTTATTGTTGTCCTGCGGCTATGTTACCGTTTTGGAATTGAAGGCCCAAACCTACGTTGTTGCAATTAAATAATGATATTGTACCAGTAACACATTGTGCATTTTGTTCATTTGTTTGTCCCTGCTCAATTTCTTGTTCTGAATCATTGTGTTTCTTCTTTCCACCTGCATATGCCATGTTATCACCAAAGGCCACTACTGAACCAATTAGGGCTGCTGCAATAAATATTGCAAATATTCCTACTTTGTGAGTTTTTATTATGTTGCTCATTATAGTCAGAATATATAATTGAAATTAATTATATCATAGCTTAGAAGCTTATTACTGTTTGATTTCAATTAAACTAAAATCTAGTATTATGCGAGCATAAGAAATTTAGTAACATGATTGCAACTTACTTTAGAATTCGCATAGCGAAGCAGTTCGATGTAATATTTCAAGGTCGTGCTCCAATGTTCTTACCTACATGCACGATACTTATAAAGAAATCCTCGAATCATGCTTTAATAATGTGATAATTGGTTCGAGGCAATCCTTCGCTGGGCGACAATCTCAAATTCGAATCTAAAAAGTTATTTATGTTTATATTCATTAAGGTTTTCTCGCTGTAATTGTCAAAAAAATAAATATCCAAAAAAGTAGATTCATAATAGTTTGAGTTTTTCTGACTAGTTCAGTTGTAGAAAGCATTTAAGTCAAAGGCCTCTTTATCATTTCACATTTCCACGTTCTCATTATGGGTAATTTCAATCAAATACAATTAGATTATAAACTAGAATTTAGATGTAAATTATTTGGGTCCAGAAATTATTTTTGTATTTTGATAAAAAGATAAATAAAATTTAGAGACAAAATTTGAAAAATATTTAACTTTCAGGAGGATATGGCCTTAACAGAGACAAAAATTGGTTGTTGCTAGTATGGCTTTGTGCAAGATACTTCAGGAAACATCTTGATAAACTATATGAATATCAGATAATTGGATCTTGTAAATCTTGGTTCATAGCGGATCTTTAGTTGTTTTGAGAAAAAAATAATAATAAATCAAATGATTTTTGATAAAAATATATAATGGATTTACATGTTAGAACAGTTAGTTGGAATATTGATTAAAATTTTTACTGTAACACTTTTGGTAGTTATCGCTATGATTGTTGTTGTGCCTAGCTCAAGGGCGCAACCCACATGGGAGATGTATGAAAACAACAAATGTGGAATATCGCTAAAACATCCTTATGCTTCAGACATTGTATTAGATAATAAGTCTAACAACAGTTTTAAAATCCAAAGCTTCGAAGACCACGTGGATCCTGATTCATTGAACATGACCCTGATGGTTTCATGCTTCGACAAAGCAATCCCAATAACTTATGAGAATATGGAATTAGCAAGATCGAGTTTGTTATCGGATTCCAAAGCTATCGTTCTTGAAGAAATTTCATTTAATAGAACAGCAATTGATGGTGAAATAGCAGGATCAGTGGCAATTAGTAGGCCCATTGGCTTAACAGACATTGACGAGATTGACAAAATCATTGAAACCAATCATTCAGACCAAACCTATATCATTAAACTAAATTTTGCCGGGGATGACGGTATTAGCGGATTTTACAACAACTATAAGTATTTGGAGGATAACCTTATTGACTCGATCAAATTTTCTCAGTAATTAGATCATTTGCAAATATTGACGTGAATTATGAACCAATTTAGTATCGTTTTAGAATAGTACAAAAGTAATTGTATGTTAATCATTCTTTTGATATATCTAAAGGAATAGTTAATTGTAGATAATCGTCGAGGGTATTAATTTATGAATTGAATGAGTTTTTCATTAATCATGATGCTTCCTTGGCTTATTCAAAATACCCTTCTATCATAATGCTATTTGATTCATAAAATCTAAGGGGTTAGATTCATGATATGCTCTAGGGCAAATGCGTTTTAGTTAACCATCATAATTTAATCTAGTTGTTTGGTTGAGTCTAATTACATGTTCAATGGTTAAAGCAAATTAATATCATTTATTAATGCTAGATTTCTTTTGAAACTAAATAATATTATTCGCTGCACTACAATGCACTTGTTTTTTTTACGTACAATTGGGCGGAGCATTCCATCTGAAATCCCTATCTAAATAAATGAAACGTTGTGACTATTCAGATTTGATTTCATAAATATATAGTGAAACACACAAGATCAATGCAAGATCTGAGAGAACTTAATTCAATATCACCGTTTCATTCGCTTAACAATTTCAACAAGTTCATATACCAATTCTGCTTCTTCTTTAAGTATATCATGTTCCTTGAGATAGTATTCATATTCGTTCTCCAATAGAACGATCCCACGATCTAAATCTTTTCCATATATGTTAAGGACACTCCTCAAAAATGCAGTATTCAAATATTGAAGGTTTCCATGGTTTTCAGATTTGTCAAAAAGAATGCCAATATTATTTAAGACATTCTTTTTATTCATGTCCAATGAATGCAATATGAGATTTGTTTGAGCTATCACTACTGGATTATTATTATTTTGTTGCTCTAGTTTTATTTGGCCATGGAGTTTACTTTTGTAAAAATCAAACGCATTTTCAACCATTCTAGAATAGCGTATAAAACCATTAAGGTAATCTTCATTTATCATAATTATTAAAGAAAAGATAGTGTATTAATTTCTATACATATTTTAAATACTATTAAATTTTTCATTTATATATAAAAACCACATTTTCATTTGTGATTCCTTTTTTTCTACAATGACAATCTGCGAAACAGTGTAACACGTAAAGAATAGCTAATATATTACTAGAGATACATCTCGTTCCCTCATAATGTGATGTAGATCAACGATATCACTCAAATTTCTTAACAAATAATTGTAAAAGTAAATGTAATAAGACTCGTGCAAATCTGATTGCATCGGTTATGTCAGACAAGTCTTTATAAGAATACATAATAAAGGAACAAGGAATTGAATTAGGGATGACCTGTTTGATTTTTTGATCACTATGATTGAGCGAATTCCGTCTTGATAAAAAACATTCCCGCAGATTCATTTTTGGCGTGGTCTGCATTGAAAACTAGACCGGTAGCATCATCATACCAACAACTAACTTGGGATGATAATGCCGTGGCATAAAAACAATTAAGATTGCAGATGCACAAATTCATCGAACTGAACTTGGCGTACTATTAGTATGGAGTAAAATTCTTGTATACAAATAGAAAATTATTTGGTACTATTTGTTGCTTGTTTCTTTTTGGGTTGTTTAAATATGTTCATTATTTTTTCTATTATTGAGTTATTACTTTTTGTCATTTGCTACTTCTATATATAGGATGGATGTTTGTCTTAAACCTTCTTATGGCTTTTGGCCGGCGGGTTGGTGTTTTCTGGATAATCAGAGTCAATCAGTTATTATTACTATTTCTAGTCAGAGGAAAATGTTTCCACCATAATACACGGATTTACTTTCTGATCAAATGTGCAATCAAAGCAACCTATGATAAGGTCAGAAATCAAACGGTTGGTTAGCCCAAGAAAATGGCATTTAAACCTTAGTGAATATCGTGTTTGAGTGCTCAGTACTAGTATTTAGCTGTGAGTGCTGTTTGAGTTTCAAGATAATAAATGAGGGATTGTCGTGCTTTAGATCGATTTTGGAACAAACTGAACTCATCGATTTGCTTCTTTCAAATTCAGGTCCTAATTTAATCGAATAAAATTCTAGATGGCAGAACAATTGTAGATCCGCAAAAACACTAACGCTATCCTTCTCCCAAGTGATGGTTGAGTGTTTGTAAGATTTGTTGTTCATTTGGAAATAATCTTGTTTCTTTTGGTGAATCTTGAAAATTAATTTTTTGTAATCAAAACAATGATACCGAAATCAAATGACCAGATTGTTTTGGCAAATCGATAATAATATTCTCATTAATTAATGCCACAAATCTATTGCCTAAAAACCAGATAATTATTCTAGAAAAAAATTAACTATCAATTATAATATAACATTGTATCAAACCTAATTATACTTATATTTTCACTAAGTGAGTTATGGCGATTACCTTGTCATCATCTACATCAACCACAAATTCTCTTATGGAGGAAGATGAAATGAGGTTCCGTTTAGAGAAAATAGATGAATGCAACCTGCTCCTTAGAAGATTAGATGGAGGAATACACTACCTTAAGTGGGATGGAATTTTACCATTGGCAAAATATTCAGCAAAGTCAAATGTACAAAAAAAAATAGAAATTAGGATTGAATCAGATATTGAATATGGTAGGTTTATTTATCTAAGAAAACCCTACATTACCAAAAAAATAAGAATATGTGGAAAGGATTCATCATGGATAAGATCTTGGAAAACTGAGCAAATAACCGAATTAGTATCTAAGCTTTCATTTTTAGAATGAGGTAGGATGGATTGACTCTCCCATCTGTTTTTACTTATAACTAATGACACAAGTGCCCAAACCTCATCTCAGCTTTATTGAAAAATCAAGATTTTTGAAATTCTTAACTAATTGAAATCATTTCCTAGCTTGATTCCTGTTTGAACATGATTAATCGCTCATGGAATTCGGAGATCTATTATTCAGCAAATTCGCATGTAATAAGCCAATATAAATTTGAAATGTGGGTAAAAGAATGTTGGAATACTTTATGACGAGTAACAGTCCGTAGGATTAATTGTAATATATCCATTTTCCGTTAAAAGTTAATTATTTGAATGAACAAGGACTGAGCTAACCAGCATACAAAGTCGGATCAACAAAACAACAGAGATCTGTATAAAGGATGAAGGTATTCTTATTTGCTACCCGATAATTCACCCAATTTTTAGGTCTTTAAATTGATATGCCCCACATCTTGATATTTAAGATCATTACTGCATAGTAACCTTTTAGAAGGAAAGTGTAGGGATTGCTTTTACCAAATATCAACAATCCATACCCTTATCATTGCCCTATTGCCTCGGGTATCCAATTCACCGGGGTCAGATCGCATTGGTGAGTTGTTTGCATGGATCAAATTTATGATCCGGTCATCCTATGATACTACTCGTGTTCAACTAGCATCGACAAATAACAATTTTATATTGTTATAAAAATCTATACCTGAACCACCGAGGTTCGAAAAGTAAGTGTTCTCATCCTCCCTACCGTTTAAGATTTGACTATTTCTCCATTTGTAGACCGCGAGTTAGCTGAAAAGTTAAGGGAAGCACCTAGACCTGGACTAAAATTATAATTCTAACCCACTAATCATTGCGCAATAAATAATCCATGATTTAGTCTAACAAATCTTAGCAATTATCAAGGAAAAAATTATTCGAAGCTATGAATTTATTTGAAATTATTCAACAACGAAGGAGGATAAAAAGCCGGCTCATGATCAATATTGCTAATCATCAGAATCTATGCATGATCGAGAGTCAATATGGAACGTCATCAACGGCCTTCAATTGATCAGCACATAGTTAAAAACAAACTAACCCTAACTAAATTAAAACTAACTAAATTAAAACAAAAAAAAGATTATGGAACTGATCTGCTGTAGAGTT
>WHSX01000052.1 GCA_009379865.1 Candidatus Nitrosocosmicus sp. | reverse complement strand
ACTGTGTTAAACCTGTCGCAGCTCTTTTGATTACCACGCCAGTTCAATGCTATTTTCAAACAAATGAAGAAAGAGGTTGTAGATCTCAATGGCTGTATTGAGATACTGGTTTTATTCGTTAGTAAAGAGTTGTTTGCAATAATAATATTAAGATAGTTCTTGCCCATATAGAATCATTTTATTATTTCTAAAGGTTTTGCTGATGAACCTTTGCATTTGTTTTTATTTAGGTTGATTGGGTCAGTTCGTCGCAGGGTCATCATTGTGATACTCAGACTGGAGCAGCTAATTACTTCATCCCCAAATACATCTTTTTTCTGATGGTATTTAGACACCTTTATACGTTTTAATTACTTTCCTGAAAGCATTTCATAGGATAATCAACTCTTTGTCAAAGGAATTAAAATTAAGCGAATCAAATCCTTGTCCAATTTTTCCTTTCTTCCTTTTAACTATCCACAAACTATCCTCTATTCTAACGCCAAATTTATTTTCCAAGTATATGCCAGGTTCTACGGTTATCGTCATATTTTCTTGGATATGACTTGTTATCTTGGGTCTTATCCAAGGCGATTCATGGACTTCTAGGCCAATGCCGTGACCAGTTGAGTGAATAAAATATTCTCCATACCCTTCCTTTTGAATTGTATCTCTGCAGGCCGCATCAACCAATGCGAAATTATCAGTTTCTGATAATCGTCTAATTCCGTTTTCCTGAGCAGCTTTTACAATTTCATAAACACTCTTCATCTTATTGGATATTCTTCCTATTCCAAAAGTTCTGGTCGCATCAGAAACATAATGATCGTAACTTAAAGTTATGTCCAGCACAATGAATTCATCTTTCCTAATTATCCTTCTGGATGTCTCAGCATGCGGAAATGAGGCTTGCGATCCGCTTGCAATTATTAGCGGATTAGAGGTAAATTGATAAAAAGGAAATTTGGCACCCATTTTCATGGCTTCATATACAAGTATAGCCTGAATTTCTTCCTCAGACCTATTTACTTTAATTTCCTTGGTAGCAACTTCAAAAAGTTTGTCAATTATGATAGAAGCTTTCCTTATTTTGTCAATTTCTTGTGCATCTTTTATTTCCCTTAGTTTTTCTACCGGGTTATAGTCAACCACTAGATCCCTTTTGCCTATTTTTTTAATTAGTTCTTTGATGATGTGATGATTATTGTTACTATAGAAAACGACATAATTTTCATTCAATTGATTAAATAAAGAGTCAGTTAAGGTTTTCCCTCTTTCTGATGAAATCACATCACAATCCTTGGACATTCTTAAAGCGCGTGAGTACTCTAGTTTTGGGACTATTAGTTTTGAAAAAGTTTCTAACATGACTAAAACACCCTCCCCCCAAAAACCCGTAAGATAATAAATGTCTTCGGGCTTATCAAGAATCATGGCCACCTTATTAGTATTCTTTTGTTTTTCTCTATGAGTAGTTATGAGTTTGATTAATTTCTGTCGCCTATCATGAAGCTGATTCAAATACCTCTCCTCATACAAGACCAAAACAAATGAATTACTTATAAATAACGGGTAGGCTTCCTGTAATTTTGAAAGTTGCCATGGAATATCTAGTAATGTTGCCAGGACCAACCAATGTTCCCAACAGAGTCATGAATGCTATGTTAGCTCCCATAATTAATCATAGAAGTGAAGATTTTAGAATACTGTATAGATCGATTATAGAAAAGACTCAAAGACTATTTCAGACACAAGGTGATATAGTATTATTATCTTCATCTGGAACTGGTGCAGTAGAGGCGTCAGTAGTAAACCTAATAAAAAAAGATGATAAGGTGGTGATTCCTGTAAATGGTGAATTTAGTACAAGATTAGCGGATTTGATTGATAGTTGGGGAGGGAAATCTATTAGAATCGAATCGCCATATGGTGAGAACCCTCCATTCGAAAAATTCGAAGAAGTCTTTGACAAACATAAGGATATCAAAGCATTGTATGCAGTTTACAATGAAACTTCAACAGGAACGACAATTAGGTATATGGACAAGTTAGGCGACCTGTGCTCCAGAAATGATTGTTTCTTTATCGCAGATTCAGTATCCATATTGGGTGGAGATGAATTGCCAGTAGATAAATGGAATATCGATTTATGTCTCACAGCGTCTCAAAAGGCTATAGCTGCTCCGCCTGGAGTTTCCCCGATTTCCATAAGTTCAAGGGCTAAGAAGTACATACAAGAGAATTCTGCACCGATTCTCTATTTTAACCTCAAGAGATATTTTAAATATTATCAGGAACATTATGAAACACCCTTTACTCCCGCATTACCATTGTGTTATGCTTATGATGAAGCCCTTAATCTAATATTTGAGGAGGGGTTAGCAAATAGGATTGAGCGACACAGAAGGTGTGCGGATGCCTTCTACGAAGGTTTGGGGGCGATGGGATTGACTCCTTACGCGAAACCTGATGCACGCAGTAACGTCGTTATCGCTGTTAATTATTTGCCTGGAATAGACGACAAGAAATTTAGAGATCTCTTGTCTAATGAATTTAAAGTCCTAATCGCAGGAGGGTTTGGAAATCTCAAAGGTAAAGTTTTTAGAATCGGATCAATGGGGGAAGTCAGCAAATATCATGTAGTCAGGACATTGTCTTCCATAGAGTCTGCATTGAGAATGATGAATATCGATGTGCCGTCCGGTGCTATCAACAAAGCTATTACAAAATTATAAAACCATTCTTTTTGTTTTATTGTCAAACTTAATATAGGGAAAATTAATAGCGAATTTTATGACATTGGAAAAAGGTTCTCTTATTCTACTTGATTATACTGCTAAGATTAAAGATAGTAATGAGATTTTTGAGACAACTAGAGCGGATGATGTTAAAAATAACCCCGACTACGATCCAAATAAAAAATATGAACCGCGTTTATTGGGTGTGGGAGAAGGCTGGGTACTAAAAGGCTTGGACGAAGCCTTACTAGAGTCCAGTATTGATACACCGCTAAATATTGAAATTCCACCTGAAAAGGCATTTGGCGAACGAGATCCTTCCAAAGTCCGAATGATCCCGTTACGCAAACTAGGTGAAAAAGCAAATGAAGTAAGTATCGGAGATGTAATAGAATTAGATGATCGAATTGGAATCATCCGTTTTATTGGATCTGGACGAGTTCAAGTTGATTTTAACCATAAGTATGCAGGAAGGACTCTTGTATATTCTGCAAATATAGTAAAAAAACTGGAAGATAACAATGAAAAAATTTCAAACCTGATTAGACGACGGTTGCCAATAGATTTGACGGAAATTAAATATGTAAATAAAGAATCTGAACTAGAAATATCTCTTCCTGAAAATACATTCTTGATAGAAGGGATTCAAATTATCAAAAGAGGAATATCTACAGATATTTTCAAATTTATTCCGTCCTTGAAATCCATAGTATTTTTGGAGAAGTACGCAAATTCTGTTTCAACCGCCGAGAAACCCTCAGAAGCAGAAAATACTGATTCTATTGCAGACCATGATACTAGTAAGGATAAGGATGATAAGGATGATAAAGGTAAGAAAGAAAAGACAAAGACCGACGACAAATCCGCAGAGGTTAGTACTAAATCCAAAAAGGAAAAATCCTAACTTCATTATTGTCATTGATCCGCAATATAGATCCTTTCTAATCTAAAATCCCTAATTCATTTAGGATGTCTTGATATTTTGAAGGGCTAAAATCAAGCCTATTCAAGATGGTGTACCTTTCAGGTCGGATTTTCTTTGCAAGCAATAAAGCTTCTATTAGTTGATCTTTATCTACATTTATTCCCTTAGAAGTGGTGGGAGCACCAATTCTTTTCAGAGCATCTTTAATTTCCAACCAATCTAAATTATGCAATTTGGCCATAATAATAGTTCCAATCCCTACCCTTTCACCATGTAATCCACACTTATTTTCAGTTATGTATTCTAGTGCATGGCTAAAGAGATGCTCTGACCCTGAGCACGGCCTGCTACTTCCAGCTATACCGGCCGCTACTCCAGAACTTATTAATCCTTCAACTATAGTCCTTGTCACTTGAACGGTAATTTCATTTTTGATAATTTTCTTTGAAATATCTATAACCATTCTAGATCCTAGGTGGGCCAGCTTTGCTGCATATTCGCCAAAGTACTCGTTATTATAATCTCTCGCTAGTTCCCAGTCCTTTATGGCGGTTGTCTTTGCAATTAAATCTCCACATCCACTGGCAATTAGTCTATAAGGGGCGTTTGAAATAATGTCTAGATCTCCGATTATCTCAATAGGTGTATCTGCCTTTATAGAATAAGGCCTGTCATTCCCCTTAAGCGAAACAAAAGGACTAGATATTCCATCATGTGAGGCTGATGTGGGGATACTGACAAACGAGACTTTCAACCTCGTCGCTATCATTTTTCCTAGATCTATACATCTGCCTCCTCCCAGGCCTATAATGATGGAGATGTTCTTATCATTTAGTAGATTCGTAACCGAGTCGACTTGTTGGAATGATGCTTCTTTTGCAATTATCCATTCAAATTGGAGATTACTTTCAGTTAAACTCTCTTCTATAATCCCTGCTACTTTATTTTTAACATTTTTACCAGTTATGATCGCAATTTTATTAATATTGTGGTCACTATTTTTGATGAACTCTCCTGAATTCTTTAAAATATTGTTCCCTATTATTACCTTCCTAGGTAACTGCATTACATGAGTCAAACGGTAACTCATTTATTTATAAATAATTGAGAAAATTTGTGAAAAAAAACTAGAAAAGTTTTTTAAGGTTATTCTTCAGGTTTAGCTTCTACCAAATCTGCTGTAGCATAACCTCTTCCTACTCGAGTAATCTTAACTTTGACTTTGTCTCCTACTTTCGTATTCGGAACGAAAATTACTAATCCTTGAATCCTTCCTACACCTGCATCCCCTCTTTTACTCATAGATTCTATATCTATCTCATGTTCTTCTCCTGCATTTACTGGGGATGGCTTAAAAAATCTGTTGTAGCTACCGCCTCCATTGCCATTACCGCCTCCATTTTCATTTCTCCTATTGGGAAATCTTCTTTGACCGTTGTCACCTTGTGAAATTTGTTCTATTCCTGATGGTTGTGATTCACTGTTTTCCAAACTATATCAGTACACTACTATAATATTATTGCATATTTCAACTTTGATATTCTGAAATCGCAGAAATAGGTAAATTATGTTAAAATACTTTTTTATTTAATAAAATACTGTATGCAAACCTCATTGCAAATTGAAGGGTTGATCAAGGAGTTCATGGATGTGAGAAATACGACCTTGGAATTATTTTCTCCTCTGGATATTGAGGATGCAGTGATGCAGTCGAGCGATTTTGGAAGCCCGCCTAATTGGCACATAGCACATATGACATGGTTTTTTCACAAAATATTAGAGAAATATTCTAATAGCTATAACAACTACGATGACGATTTTAACCTCTCCTATTTGAATTCTTATTATCAAAAATATGGCTCAATTCTCAAGAAAAGTGACAGAGGAAGATATCCCAGACCAACCGTAATACAAACTATCAAGTATAGGAAGGAAATCGAGAAACTATTTGTAGACTTTATAAAATTGAGGACCAATGACCCAAAAGACTATTCAGATGAATTAATCTTAGACATCTATACCGCGATTAACCACGAAAGACAACATCAGGAGCTGATGATTTATGATTTTCAGTACTATTATAATCGATTTCTTGACGATTCTGATAACTATGTTCCAAGAAGGGCCAATACCCCTCTTGTCGTGGAACAAGTTCCAAAAGAAATGATACATATTGACGGCGGTTTATTTTTGCTTGGCTATAATGGTAAAGAGTTTTGTTACGATAATGAGTTACCAGAAAACAAAGTATATTTGAATAGTTACAAGATTGATAATAGATTAGTTACAAACCAGGAATTCTTAGAA
Organism: Candidatus Nitrosocosmicus sp.; assembly: GCA_009379865.1. Classification (GTDB taxonomy): domain Archaea; phylum Thermoproteota; class Nitrososphaeria; order Nitrososphaerales; family Nitrososphaeraceae; genus Nitrosocosmicus. The sequence goes on along the minus strand of WHSX01000052.1, from coordinate 9,031 downwards.
TTTGTTGATGCAGGTGGATATCAAAATTACCGATATTGGTTGGCGGATGGCTGGGAAATGGTATTGTCTGAAAATTGGAACTCGCCACTTTATTGGGTATTTAACAAAGACGATAACAAATGGAAAAAAAAGGATTTTCGAGGTACTCATGAAATTAGAATGGATGAACCAGTCGTAAATTTGAGCTATTATGAATCTGATGCTTTTTGTAAATGGGCCAAAAAGAGGTTGCCAACTGAGGCCGAATGGGAAAAAGCTGCTTCATGGGATAGCAATTCTAATTCCAAAACAATTTATCCTTGGGGTAATACTCCAATGACAAATGAGCACGCCAATCTTCTAGATTCTTATATGTGGCATCCTGTTGAAGCAGGTTGCTACCCAAAGGGCAAGAGTCACTACGGGTGCTATCAAATGATCGGCGATGTTTGGGAATGGACTTCGTCTGAATACGTGCTGTATCCTGGTTTTCGATCCAGATTTGAGGAGTATACTGACAAATGGGCAATTAATCAAAAGGTACTTCGTGGAGGGAGCTTTGCTAGTCCAAAAGAACAAATACGTAGTAGCTACAGAAACTATTTCAAGCCTCATGAACGGATACTTTTTTCAGGTTTTAGATGTGCAGCTGACGCATAAATTATCCATCAAGAAAATTGGATCATGTTATCAATCCGAGATAATTAATTCTACTTTCTTTAAAATAGAAAAATCTTGACCCTCTAGACCAATCATCAGGGAGTAGTTTCCTGGGGGTATATATTGGGTCCCTCCTAGGGTGACATCTATACTCCCTAGGTGTGTTGTTTCATTTTCTATTAATTCCTGAGATTTAATTTCAAAAATCTCAGGATCAAAAGAAACCCTCATACCCATTAAGTCTCCATTAGGTACAAATGTTCCTGAGATTATTGGCTTAAAGAAGATCGTGCCATTGTTGGTGAAAGCTTGAATCTGTTCTTGAAAGTCTAAACTTGGATTACTTTTATTAATGGATATCTCTATACTTTCAGTACTATTGTTACCGTTACGCAGGCTTATTACTTTAGGATTAACGGACAGAGATATGGGGATAACCTTATCCAAATCAATAAAACCTATCTTATTTTCCGATTGTTCTGTAAACCAGACACCTGATCCAATGCCCGCCGAGTCATTGGAGGATTCTGCTGATACATCAAACTGCAATACGTTAGAATAGCCACATTGATTACTACTATTGATTGGATCACATACAGAATAATGAATATTTTGCGTTGGGATCCAATATTCAATCAAGGTATCATTGTCTGGGACAAATCTCGCAATTTTGTTTCCGACGTGTTCATTAGTCCAAATCGAATTATCTTTGGTGGTCTTTATCCAGTAGGGTAAGGTATTTTTGTATAGATTTACAGATTTGTTTGAGATGTCGTTATAATCAATTCCAATGATTCTTGATGAAAGTGGTGATGTTACAACGTGTTCTATATTTTGACTTGTTAGGTTCTTTGAGTCCTCTGGGGGAGATATTTTGTAAAAAGAGCTAGTAGCATGGTCTGTTAACCAGACCTTACCGTGGGAATCCACTGCTATACCAGTTGGAGATTTAATGTTCGTCGGTAATTCAAAGATATCAAATTTATTATCCGTTATACCGTATCTGATTAAGACACCTTTTTTTTCAAACGCTAGAGCTGTAATCCAAATTTTTTTATTTTCCTTATCAATTGCCAACGATCCAATCCCTACTTCGTAGTTTGGAATAGTACGAAATACATTCTTTAGCGGAATTGGTATTTCTTTTAATCCTTCTGAGGTTCCATTTATCATCTTATCTATTTGACCATGCCACAAAGAGGGAGATCTTATTCCTACAAAATACATGCTATTATTATTTTCAAATCCAATTGATATGGGATAAGAGGTAGAAAAAAACTCTGAATTAAAGGGAATGAGGTAATTATAGAATTTCTTTTCTATTTTATCAAACTTCCATAACGAATTTAATTTTTCATCAGTGAACCAGAGGCTATTCATCGTATTATCTAGTTTTATGTCCCAACTCCAAGAATTACCAGCAGGAAGATCTCTTGAATACCAGAAAGGTATTCTGTAGGATTCAAATATCTGTTTAGACGGATCAAATCCAAATAAAGTTCCATTCCTGGTGGAAATAAACCATACCTTGTTCTCAACATTATCATAAGTAATAGCTATGGGGATACTACATGTCTCTGGTACCTTAAATTCTGTTACGAAATAATTGGAATTTGGTGTACTTTCCATTCCACAATTCCACTTTTCATATTCCAAAATTTGATTGGTCATTTGCTGTTCCATGGTAGACGCCAATGCGTTCGGATAAGCAATAATCATTGAAAAACCAAAAATTGCCATTAGGATAATTGAAAGGATTACAACTACCACCTTTTTAAGCATAATATCATACCCTATACTTGGGATCTGAGACATAAAATTTCGTCAAATATATTTTCTATAATGTTTATTAATTTGTTTGTGTAGTTTAGAGTAATTTCTCAGTTCGGAATCATCTATAGTTGTAAAGACTTTAAGGTAACCAAGAGATAATTTCAGCTAGATAAGCGGAGTTTGGAATGCGATACTTGAGTTTTTAATTATTTGAAATATGGATTAGGGAACTATATCTGTCCAAATATCTGGAGTTAGTATAACTTATATTTTGGATTCAAGGATTGCCTGCATATGGCAAAAGGTTCCAGACGAGGGGGCAGGGTTCGTGATAAATGGAGAGATAAACAATGGATTATAGTAAATGCTCCGCCCGCATTTGACAAAGTTCCTCTAAATTATATCCCCATTTCCGATGTTAGTAATGCAAAAGGAAGGGTAATTGAAAATACATTATATGATGTGCTCAAGCAAGATCCAACCCAACATCAAACTAAGATTTTTGTTCAGATTGATAGGATTAATTCTGGAATGGCTTCAACAATATTTAAAGGACATGAATATGCAAAAGAGTTTCTGCGAAGTCTCATTAGACGAGGCAGCTCTATGATAAATTATGTTGATGAATACACAACATCTGATGGTTATGTCTTTAGGGTGTCTGCCACAGCTTTTAGTCAGAGAAGAATAAATTCAGCAAAAAAACATGAAATCAGACTATCTATGGCTAAATTACTGGCTGAAAAGATTCCTATACTCTCTCTTGATGAGTTTGTAAAAGAAGTGACTATGGGAAAAATGAGTTCTGAAATGATGGATGTTGCAAAGAAAATAGCCCTTATCCGTCATGTAGGTGTAAAGAAAACTAAGCTTCTTTCCTCTCCTATAGAGGGCAATGAGGTTAAAGCCGATTCGGATGGGTCTATTACAGAAGCTAATTCTGAAGTTTCTACAGAAGCTAATTCTGAAGTTTCTACAGAAGCTAATTCTGAAGTTTCTACAGAAGCTAATTCTGAAGTTTCTACAGAAGCTAATTCTGAAGTTTCTACAGAAGCGGAGGTTGCAACTTCATCCAAAGAAGAATTAGGCAAAGAAGTAGGTACTTAGTATATCATTTTTGAATTGTTTTCATCCGTAGATATCTCTATTTTAGTTCATGCAACTGAGGATGAAAACAAAATATTGAATCATATTTTGGAAAATTTTAAACTCTCTACCAATGTAGTGACAATTGATTGTGTAAAAACTGAGGGGCATTGGAAGAATCCAATAATGCGGTTAATCATATCAACGTCATCCGATATAGATCGACTCTATAAGGACCTCTTCAACCAGTTAAGAATTAACTATGGATCTGAGGACCTTGATCAATATTTGAAAAACAACCTTGATGAAAAAGGCTCGGTATTTATTCGTCTAGATAAACAGAAACTTTGTGCAAGGGCTCTTTTACTTTCTGATACAGATGCTGTTAGAATGATTTTCAAAAAGAAAGGAAAATTTGAAAAATAAACTGAATACTGTTGACCAAAAATAGAAATATTATAGACCTCTCAGTTGGTTTTTCTTTTTCCCAAGGGACATTATCGTTCATAAAAAGATTCTTTTCCATAGATGTAATGGGAATTTATGACAGTAGCTCGCCTGCTATAGAAAAGGACTCTCTAGTGTTGAGGATAGAAAATACCAAACAAGGTATCACTACCATCAAAAAGAACTTTTTTTATCTATATTATCAAGATTTCCAGGAAAATCTTGATAATACATATGGCAATACAGATATCTTGATGATAAATGATTTTTTTAATCCTAAGAATCTATTGAGGAAATTATCAGGCAAGAATATTGGATTTGAATTTTTGGTTTCAAAACTAAGATACTTAGATACATCGCAGGTAGGTAGATGGTTTTCATATATGAAATATTTTTATGGTCTCTGTAAAAGATATGAACATCAATTAATACTATCCAGTGGTGCAAAAAATATCTATGAACTAATTTCTTCGCGAATGATCAATTCTATTCTTGATAAATTGGAAGTTTCTTCTACCGAATATTGGTCTGACCTAAACCAATGGTTGTCGCGTAAGAAGAGAGGAATGATTTATGACTCTCTCTAAAAAAAAATATCGTTATATTGGTATTTATCTGTCCGGTCGTTTATCTTTAAATAAATCTGCTATTATAGAAGAAATTTCTGGAAGATATTTGGGATTATTTGGATCAATTGATTACAGTAAAGCCAACATCCGAATTATCACGATCAATAATATTCCTAATACGATTGTCATATTAAAATGTCGATTGGAATCTTTGACTAATACATTGATATCTCTGAACCTTATTGATTTGAAACTGATGGTTATCTCTATTTCAGGTACGCTAAAGCAACTCAAGAAAAAAATACTGGCATTCTTAGGTTATATTTCTGAGAATCAAAAAGATCTGACATTTAACTTCAAAGATAGCTAAGTATAAAGATGTCAGTAAGCAACTATATACAATTCGAGACATAATGTTCAAATTAACTCCAACGAAATCAACATCGGAAGAAAAAAAAGAACTGCTTAACCATGGTGCCAAAGATATAAGTGATAAGGAAAAACCTAAGGCAGTAGCGTTATTATCGGGAGGTCTAGATAGCCACTTGGCAGTTAGAATGATGAAGGAACAAGGTATAGAGGTAGAGGCAGTTGCGATTAAGACTCCTTTCTGCGATTTTGATTGTGGGAAGGGGTGTGGACACAAGGTTCTAGAAGTTGCCTCTGAACTTGACATAAAGTTAAAAACCGTTTACTTAGGAAAGGAATATCTCACTATGTTAAAGAACCCTAAACATGGATACGGTTCAGGGATGAATCCTTGCATAGACTGTAGGATGATGATGTACGATGAAGCTAAGAAACATATGGATGAAATTGGAGCCGATTTTATCATTACCGGTGAAGTCCTACATCAGAGACCGATGAGTCAAAATTCAAACGCTCTATCTATCATTGAAAAAGGCACCGAAATGGAAGGGAAGGTGCTTAGACCATTATCCGCACGGTTGTTGCCTTTAACAAATCCAGAAAACAATGGATTAATAAATCGTTCAATGCTTGGAGCCATACGAGGACGTTCCAGAAAGGGCCAACTAGATTTAGCCGATAAATATGGAATCGCAGATCCACCTAATTCTGCTGGTGGATGTCTTTTAACGGATCCTCAATTTTCAAAAAGAGTTAGGGATCTATTCAAATTTTCAGTTCCCGAGCCAAGTATCAATGATGTAGAACTTTTGAAAATAGGGAGGCACTTTAGATTTAACTCCTTCTCAAAACTAATTGTAGGGCGCAACCATGCTGAGAATGAGATGATTAAATCCTTGTGCAATGATACCGACTATTTAGTACAACCGATGACAGTCCCAGGTCCAGCGTCTATATTGAGGCTAAATGTTCGTCCAGATTTACGAAAGCATAAGAGCCTATTGGACTTGTCAATACGAATTACCTTACGTTACTCTGACACAGAGGCGGAATATGAATACGAAGTTTCAGTGGTTAATAGAAGACAAAAATTGGTTAGGACAATTTCATCTCTGCCATGTGCGAAAAATGTAATAGAAGATTACAGAATTTGAATATGCTGTTATATATTGCCTTTAGTATCTTTCAATCTTCATATTAATCAAGTAGGTTATCCACTGATTATATATCTGATAATATGCAAACAAAGAAAATTGGGGAAAGGCCTATTTATTTAAAGACTTTTACACTTCGTAATCCAAAGGATATTGTTGAAATTAAAAGAGATATCGAAAAAAATATGATAATTATTATCAGAATAACACCATTGGCACAGAAAGATGTTGGAGAGCTTAAATTAGTCGTGGAAGATCTTTATAAATCCGTTACCATATTAGGGGGAGATATTGCGAGATTGGGTGAAGAACGTATTATAATAACGCCTCCTGAAGTAAAAATATGGCAAAGCAATCAAGATACACCATAATCCCAATGTCTATGAGTTTGCTACATTACAATAATTTTATGGCTTCTTGATTTTGCAAGTACTGTGTTGAAATGTTATGAACTTTGCTAGAATAACCAGAAAAGTTTTGCACTTTGGATTTCTCGCCGTGATTTACCAATATTTTTCTAAGCTTCGGTCTAAGTCTAGAAATATATGCATTTAGTTGATTAAAATCAGAATGCGAATTAAATGAGTACATTGTTTCAATAGCACACCTTATCTCAAAGTCCTCGTCGTTTAAAGAAAACTTTCTTTGCCCATCTATAATCTCTTTCCCTAAAGTCATACCAGTTGGTTTATTTGTAAAAATTATTAGATTTCCCGGATCAGCTGATACCCTTTTTAAGTAATCCTTGGAGTAGATGCAATTCAACATTGAAGAAGGATAAATGATTATGCCGGGGTCCAATTCTTGGGTAGTTATATCTGAAATTGATGCTATATTTCTAGAGCGGAAAGGATTATAATCATTTGAGATGATGGATTGTTGTAACTCTCGATTTAAAAATTCCAAGTTGAATTCGTGTATAGAATTAATTTCGGTTACCAACTTATCAACATATAATTTGCATCTCATTATTTTTTTTTGTTTAATAAGCATATCCAACGTAATTAGTAATTCTTGAGATGTTCCAATTAACTGAGAGGGCATCAAAACTAATTTTTGATTCCCGATCACCTTATTGATCTCTTCTATTAATCTTTCTTGTGCATCTTCTCGAGACAAATATGAGTCTTCTCTTCCACCATTTGTTCCTTCGATTAGTAGTGTCTCTACTCTTGGGAAATTCCATACTGCATTTTCCAAATATGAACTTTTTCCAAATTTTATATCTCCAGTATAAACAAAATTGTGATCCCCATTTCCTAAATGGAGATGAAACGACGAAGAACCAATCACATGGCCTGCATTGTAGAATGTGACTTTAATATCAGGGGCAACATCTGTAACGATATTATAATTAAGATGAATTAGATGCGAAAAAATCTTTTCAAATTCTTTGTCCGTATAATGTGCATCAGATCCGTAGCGTTTGATATATTCTCTATACAGAACATAAATTAGGTATGAGGTGGGTTCTGTACAATACACAGGACCATCGTAACCGTACTTGAATAACATAGGCAAAAATCCAGTATGGTCAAAATGGGCATGTGTTAACAAAACAGCATCAATTTCAGAAAGCTTGATTCCGGTAGAGTCAAATCGCGGAAACCTAGACAAAGGATCTTTAGTATACATGTTCATACCACAGTCCAACAAGACGTTACTTTCATTGGTGCTCAAAATCATTGACGATCTGCCAATTTCTGCAAATCCCCCAAGGGAGTTCAAATTTGCCTCGATATTTGGATCCAACTTTTCACGAAATATTTTCTCACCTATTCTCTTATAAAACTGAATGCGATAGTCTGAAGCATTCTTAATAATCTTGTTAATATCCTTGATTGCGACCATGCTTTTTGGGGCCTTTTTAAATGATATTTTCCAACCTGATTCTAGGATAATTTTATTTATGATCTTTTCATCCTTTATTATTTCAGATATTTTTTTTACTAATATTGTGGCTTCTCCCAACGCAGGATCAAATAATATGTCAGTTATCCCTGATTCCTGAGGGACATGCTTTTCAGCTACCTTTTGAACTTCTCTCTCGTCAATTCTGATGGCTTCATCTATCCTTAATACTATTCGTTTTTTTATTTGGCCAACTATATTAGAAAGGATTTTGTTATTCTCGAGCAAAAATTGAGGTTTGTTTGTGTGGAGTGCTATTCTAGGACCTTCATATTCAATTTTGGTCAGAGAACATTCTTTAGGAAGATTCTGCAAAATTGTTGCCATTACCGATTGACTATCTTGTAAATTCTGGCTCGATTCAAAGGACCTCGAGTACATTTGAATCACAGTTTTTGAATAAAATCAAATAGTAAAACAATTAACAAGGAACTTTTGAATATAAAAACCTATTTCTTTATTTTTCTATTGATGTTTAACATATTTATAAGATGATTACCAATATCTATTAGTCCAAACTATGGCAGATTATTTTGACAATTTAGTTTTTTCATCATCAATTATTATATTTGTTGTTGCTTTGATTTGTATATTTGTCTATGAGTTTATCTTTAGGAGTCAAGGCAATATTATAGAAAAATCTAAAATGATGGGAAAAATAAATAAAAAGGGTTCTAAATTTAAGCAAAATCAACAGCCTGATAGAGTTGAAAAGTAGTTACGCTCAGTTAGAACAACATATATTAAATAAATTTTCAAAAGAATCTTTTGCAAAATTAACTTCCATCCAGGACCAGTCATATAAGGTCTTGGTACGAAGGCGGGATTCTCTATTGGTAGCTCCTACAGGTTCGGGAAAAACTGAATCTGCTATAATTCCTGTAATTACTATGTTGGCTGATGACAAATGTGGGGCATCAGGAGATGGGGACGGTATAAGGTGTTTGTATGTTACACCGCAACGCTCACTCAATAACGACGTTTTTAGAAGAATCATAAAGTATGCAACCTCTGAAAATCTAAAAGTCGAAATAAGGCATGGCGACACATCATACACCAAGCGTAAAAAAATTTATGATTCTT
>WHSX01000051.1 GCA_009379865.1 Candidatus Nitrosocosmicus sp. | reverse complement strand
AAAGTAAGAAAATACTCGGATGAATCCAGAAGGAGTAGGCTTTGACAAAGACACTATTGATTTATCTATATCAAATGCTCTGAGAATAAAAGTGGCGCCCAATATACTTATTCCCAATGCAAATGCTTCGCGAGAAAATCCAAAAATTATTGACAGACCACTAATAACTAAAAGTACACCCGGAAGGCCCAGGAAAAATTTTGAATATCGTGGATCGTAAAATAGTATTTTTATATAACGACCTAAAATAGCATAGGAATATTCTACACTTCTACTTTGTCTTACAATGATTCTTTGGATAGATATAATTGGAATCCGACCTTGAATCAAAGGGATTGCCGTTTCATCGTCCTCTCCATCTGATATTACTACAGCCCCATCTGCTTCGTATATATTTAGAACCTTGTCGATCTCCTGAGTGATTTTTAAATCTCCCTCGATGCCTCTATTATACTTGCCTGCAACCAAGGCTATTTCAACATCATAGCCTTTCATTTTGAATTCTTCATATGATTTTACAGCTCCAAAAATCGCATTACAATCTGAATCTTCTGGATCTTCAATCGCTAATCTTGTTCCGGCATTAATGCATAATTCCTTTCCAATAATTGGAGTTTCCAGTCCTCCCTTAATACCAATATCATCATCTCTGTCGATACAAAATACGATTACTTTAGTAAAATTTTGCAAAGAACCTATTTTGTTATAATTTTCATTTTTTTTTAAATCTACTTTATTGTCAAGTTGGCCCCATGTAGGCATTAATATTACAATAGATAAGATGATCTACTATGTAATTAAGTTACTCGATCTTTCGGAAATTTACAGATTAATATCCAAATTAGATCTACGGCGAAAACAATCGTTGATGTTCTTTTAGGATACATCTGTTATAAATAACGCTAATATCTTTCTTTTCCGCAATCTCTCTTGCTTCCCTATTGTAAATTCCCAATTGCATCCATATTACTTTGATTCCATTCTTGAGTGTTGCATCTTGAACTACTGGTAATACATCGTCGGATTTTCGAAAAATATCTACTATATCTACTTGATGGGGGATGTCCGATACCTTTGGATATGATTTATTCCCTAGGATCTCCTCATACATAGGATTTACTGGAATGACGTTGTACCCTTTTTCAATTAGATATCTTGGAACATAGTTAGATGGTTTTCCTTCAGTAGGGGACATTCCTACAACTGCAATATTCTTAAAACCATAAATCCCTTTTAAGACATCATCTGCATTTTTATCTATATCGTTCATATCCATACTTTGTTTTGACATATCTTATTATTTAACAATTAAATGTGCATTTACATTTAGAACACGGAATAAGCCTTGACACGATTTTCCAAATAATTGTCAAGTTTAATGAAATCAAGATATACTACTTAATGGTTAATGAATAATTGATTGAATTTCAATGACTGGTATCCTTATTATCTAATAATTGCTAGATTATTGAACATTCATATTCAAAGGGATTTTCTAAATTCATTGAACTTATCGAACCTGAAACCAAATAAACTCATGGATCCAAAATGTTTCAGAAAAATACACAACAACAAAGCACTAGTCATAGGAGCAGGGCCAAGTATTGAAGAAGGCACAGTACAAAATTACATACTTGAAATCTGCAACTGCAGAAAAGGCAGATTTAAATCCACTATTTCAGAGAATATGGTGGTAATAGCCGCCGACGGTGCTACTGAAATGTGTCTAGATTTAGGAATAATTCCAGATTTTGTTGTAACGGATCTTGATGGAGATTATGAATCCCTAAACAGGGCTGATTCTGGCGGATCAATTATGGTAGTACATGCTCATGGTGATAACTTTGATAACATCACTTCATACGTTCCTTATTTTAGTAATATTATAGGAACAACTCAAAATTTTCCGTTGAAGAATGTTTATAATTTTGGCGGATTTACAGATGGTGATAGAAGTGTATCCCTTGCAGTTGAGTTTTTAGCGAGAGAGATCTTGCTTGTAGGTATGGATTTTGACTCTAAAATAGGGTTTTTTTCAAAAAGAAAGGTGTCAAATCTTGAATTGAAGAAACAAAAATTGCAAATTGGAAAATATTTGGTTGGGATGCTATTAGAAAATTCTAATGCCTTGGTAACCCACATTACGACTGCGAATAACGATTCATCTTTTTATGGGGTGAATAAATATAAGGTAGTATGAAAACTAAGAATATTCTTACTTTTACAGGTTTTGGACTCGCATTGCTCGGAGGTTATTTGTGGATGTTAGGTCAGATTTCTATTGCCATGATCCTTTGGGGTTTGACTTTTTTGATTATACTTAGAATTAATCGTATAAACAAAAATAGACTACAAAACAAGAACAAATTTAAGAACAAACATAAACAGATTAATTCTAAAGATGATGATGTTTGATATTATCCCCTCAATAATTGACCATTCCTTTATTATTAACTAATCTAATACCGTATTTTTTTATTTCTTAAGGAAATACCTGGCCCATAGTATCTTCTCATTCGCATAACCGATGTATCAAATTTCTCACCAGCATTCTAGTTATTGCGGTTCGATAGTAGAAGGTGGCTTGCTTGATATGGCATATGTTACCCAAGTTACATTTTCAATTTCATTTGTTATCTTGGAACTAATTTTTTCTAAAGTGGAGTATGGGAGTCTTGTCCAATCGGCTGTCATTGCATCAACCGATTCAACAACTCTTATAGAAACAATATGACCAAAGATCCTTTCGTCCCCCAAAATTCCGACTGCCCTGTCATCTCCTACTACAGCGAATGCTTGCCATACTTTATTGTACAAATTATCTTCAACGAGTACTTCTTCTACTATCTTGCTGGCCTTTCTGACCACATTTATCTTCTCTCTGGTAGTTTCACCCACAATTCTTACTGCCAGCCCCGGTCCAGGAAATGGATGTCTAGTAAGCAAGTCCTGAGGTACACCCATTATTTTTGCCACATTTCGTACTTCGTCCTTATACAGATACCTCAAGGGTTCTAAAATTTTTAAATGGAGCCACTCGGGGAGTCCACCCACGTTGTGATGAGTTTTTATTACTGTAGCGGGACCGCCCGATACTCCGCTCTCTATGACATCCGGGTACAACGTTCCTTGGGCTAACCACTGAAATGGTCCCTCATTTTCGGTAAATTCTGTAAATACTCTTGCAAATTCCTCGCCTACCTTTTTTCTTTTTTGTTCTGGATCTGTTAATCCTTCAAGACTTTTCAAAAATCTTTCCCTTGCATCTACGATTCTTAGAGGTATTCTTAATTTTTCTTGGAAAATATCTGCAACAATTTCTCTTTCGTTCTCCCTCAATAATCCATTATCTACAAAAATGCAAGTCAAATTATCTTTGATAGCCCTGTGTATCAAAATTGCACATGTGGTAGAATCAATACCTCCGCTAACAGCGCATAGAACTTTATCATTTTTAACCTTCATTTGTATATCGTTAATGCTTGTTTCAATAAAGTTTGACATATTCCATTCAGGATTTGCTTTGCTTATCACATTGGCGAAATTGAATAATACTTTATCTCCCTTCTCAGTATGAGATACCTCTGGATGAAATTGTAATCCAAAAATATTTTTGTCATTGTTACCTATAGCTGCTGAAAAAGAACTACTAGTTTTTCCTATAACTTCAAATCCTTTAGGGAGGACCTCTGCGGCATCACTGTGACTCATCCAACATCTCAGACCATCTGAATCTATGTTTTTGAATAAATTAGTCTTGTCCATTATTGTTAACAATGCATTTCCATATTCTCTGTTCGTGACTCTCTTTATCTTGCCGTTGAAGTGATCAACAATGATCTGATGTCCATAACAAATACCCAAAATAGGAACACCTAATTCAAATATTTCATCGTCAGGTTTAGGGGAATTCTTACTGTATACACTGGCAGGACCACCTGAAAAAATTATTCCCTTTGGGTCTAGACCTTTGATTTTCTCGGCTGTAGTATTGTAAGGAACTAATTCGCAGTAGACATTTAGTTCCCGTATTCTCCTACATATTAGGTGGCTATACTGAGACCCAAAATCCAATACAACTATTTTGTCCACTATTTGTCCACTTTATCTAGCATTCTTGTCAATACCCACGCAGCGGTATTGAAAATTTCATTGATCCTTTCCTTATCTCTATAATTCTTGATCTGTATTTTATTGAGGATATCCTTGTTTTCATTCTCTGTAATGATATCATAACTGATTATTTCCGATTCCGATAATTGTCCTTGATTGATTTTATCAAGGTCCTTGTTTATCATACCTTGTAATATTCTGTTTAAAAAAAATGACCTAAAGGGTGGAGTTTCTATGCTAATTCTAATTTGATCTTCGGGGATAATTATTAGTTCTTCTGATGTTACATGAAATCGGGCAACGGATGTATTATCCTTTAATCTTTTAATTACTCTTGTTTCCTCGAAGACTTGTTTTCTTGGCTCAGTTTGTTCTTCGTCATCTCTGCGTTTTTCATAATACTGGTTAGGAATTTTCTTTAGCGTATTCATCTCACTTTTTGGTTCATCGGGTGAGAATTTTTTTGAGAAATTAAGATTGGCTGCAGTCTTGAAACTTCCTTGTTTTAATACAGAATCAATTAGTGAGAGGGTTATCTTTATTTTCTCTATTTCATCCTGTTTTTCTAAAATTTGTTTAGTTAACCATTCTCTTATCTCTGCTGCATTTTTGATATCGTCATCAGGATAACCTAGCATAATTTGATTTGATTTTTTTCGATATTAAATGTTATTTATTGTCATTTCTGACTGAACTATTCGCTTACCTTGTAACCTTTCTATTTTCATGAAGTTTGCAAATACAAATTGTAGCAAATAAATTAATTTTATTATTATCGCTATTCTTTATAACAAACATTTGTTCAAGATGTCTAGAAATTTATCCCCCGGTATGCTAAACAAATGCTAAACAATTGATCGCTGGGGGGTCTGCTCTTAAAATATTTACCTTGTTTTTCTATTTAATATACCTTGTTGTATTAAAATTATATATGGATAATTTTTACCTTGTAGTTAAGTTAGTTTCAAATTGCTAAAATCACCAATTTATATAAAGTTAAAATCCTTAAATGATTTTGCTAGATTAGTTTGCTCGTTGGAGAGAATTCCAATTCCTATTTATGAATATAATTATCAAAATACAGATATCTTCGCTGCCCAATTAGATACTCTAAATGGCCACTCAATTACCTATTACGTCGATAACATAAAGTCAGGGGAAAATCAATATCTTTCGTATAAGATTAACAATAATATTGAGGAGGCTGTGATGGTTGGTTCCATAAAGGATACGTCAGCACTGTACTCTCCTATCATTAAGTTATCTGTGCCACCGCAGTCGTTTCTCAAACCAGCAAAGATAGGCCCAACAACCAAATACACTGGTATTGGTTTACGGGATCTATTTAGTTTGTCGAAATTAGTTGCATTTCACACCATATATGAGGAATCCACATTGCCATTGTTTCTTTTCCCAAAAACAGAGTCAAGTGATTTGGATCTTTCAGACAAAGAATTCAAGATGGAATACGTTTTGGGATCTCATTTAAACTTAACCGACTCTTCAGATACGAGTTACTTTTATTATGTCTTATTAGAGCAGGAAATCGAAAAGTATTTCATGAAATTTAGCATGCAAAAATCAACTGCTCCTTCTTTTTCAAATCATATCGATGAACACGGTTTTATCTATCTCAAGATCATAAAACTGCATGATATGTACCCTCTAATCAAATTTTGAATATGCAAAAATTCGATTCCTTCGCTAATAGAATTAATGCAACTAAAAGAGAGAAAAACAGCAATATCGTTTTGGCTGTAGATCCAACATGCGAGGTAGAAAACCTATTCGACTACGTATGCAATATTATTAGTCAACTACATGATTATGTTTGTGCTATCAAGCTAAATTTCCATGTTATATTGCCCTTGTCTAAAATTGAGCTAAAGAAAATTACACAAATTGCTCATGACTTTAACCTGCAGATTATAGCAGATCTTAAACTAAATGATATTTTTGATACCAATCAAGTTACCATAGGGTATCTTTCGTCCTTTGGATTCGATTCTGTTATTGTAAATCCTTTTATAGGTAAAATCAATCTTAAATCTACGGTTGATTATGCTCATTCATTGAATTTTGGGATAATATCTCTTGTATACATGAGTCATGCTGATGCGGTAGAAGGGTATGGAGCTTCTTTAGCGATTCCAAACGGTATTGACAAATCAGAGAATTCAAAGCCTGCTTATCGCATATTCTACGATAATTCCAAGTCTGTGGGTGTAGATGGTGTAGTAATTGGAGGAAATAGATTAGATATTTTAAAAGAGTTACGATCTAAAGATAATGAAGGCCTCCCGATTTACTCCCCGGGTATTATTACACAGGGAGGCGATATCAAGAGGGCACTTGAAGCTGGATCTACCTTTTTAATTATAGGTAGAGCGATAATAAATTCTGATTCACCATTGAATAAAATTAAGAACATTTATGATTTAATAAAAGATCTTGAGTATCAGGATCACTGATATTCAGTTGCTTTGTAAATTAGTAATTTCCTAAAAAACTAAATATCATCAAGAAGGGAACATCTTCTACCACCTTTACACTATTCTCTTTTGCGAGTTTTAGTCCTAGGGCCAGGGCTACAACATTCTTCCCGACTAAATTTAACATTGACGAGGATTTTAGTAAACTTGCAGCTTCATCTTGATTAATCTCTTCATCTTGAAAATATTCTTTTGATATGTCTATCACAAAATCGCCCTTGTTAATCACTTTACCCACCAAATCGAGATCACAAATATTGATCATATACGTTCCTTGATACTTTATCCTCCTTAGCGCGTATTTATTGTCCTGATTCATGACAAATCTATCTCTTCTATTGAGATAATATATCAATTATTATATTTCTACCCAAAGATCTAGATAAACATAAAGTAATAATTATAGTATAATCAAAAAAAATTAATGACTACTGACAAGAAGGAAAATGATGATACTAATAATATTAAGAAAATTAATAAAAAAGGAATCATCTTAACGAGTATTCTAGTAATAGCTATCATAGGTGCTAGCTTTGTCGTATGGTTTCTACCATCCGAAAATGTGCAAAATAGTGGGATGAGTAACATGACCATTTCATTCTTGGATCCAAATGATACCTTAACCTCGGTCAATAGTCAATTTTTGTTATTACAAGACGAAGTCCAAAACCAAATTGATGATGCTCAAGCAAATGCTATCAATAAGACATACTTTAACGACGTCATCAGTGTCTCGATCATTCAAAATAATGAATTAATGCAAACTTTGCTAAACGGACAACCAAATCAAACCTTAATGCCAAACTATGTTGAACTAATGAATAATCTGAAAGATTACTCTGTGTATTTGTTAAACATCAAGAATATTACCTCAAACTCACCCAACATGAGCCAGGACTTGAAAAATTTAGGGAATATTTCAGTAGTCCTCAAATAAAAATAAAAAAGGATTGTTTATAAAGAGTATTTTCAAAGCTTTACAAAGATGCGACTTCTCGAATATCAGGGAAAAGAGCTATTTAATCAATTTGGTATAAAAATACCCGAGTCTATTCTAGCTGAAAGCTTGGAAGATGCCCGAATTGGATCTCAGAAACTGGGTTTTCCGTTTGTCTTGAAATCTCAACTAACAGTAGGTGGTCGAGGCAAAGCCGGAGCAATTCAAAAATGCAAAGATTCCTCCGAATTAGAAACAAAGTTTATTGAATTATTGAAGAAAGAAGTAAAAGGTGAATTGCCAAGGGGAATCCTCTTAGAGAAAATGGTTGATATTGTAAAAGAAATCTATTTGTCTATCTTCTTAAATCGGAGCAAGCGCTGTTTCTCAATAATTGCTTCATCCGAAGGGGGGATTGATATTGAACAAACTGATAATAAAATAATTCAAGATATCTCTATTGACGGCATATCAGGTGAGTTAGCGAATACTATCGCATCGAATTTGAATATACCCGTTAAATCCAAAGAAAGTTTTGTCAACTTGTTGTTGAATCTCTTTAGAGTAGTTGTAGAGAAGGAGGCCGAACTTGCCGAAATAAATCCGCTTGCTATCATCTCTGATGACTCTTTACTTGCCTTGGACGCTAAGGTGATCATAGATGATAACGCTCTCTTTAGGCACGAGGATTTGCAAAAGTATCTATATCTAAGCGATTTGGAAAAACAAGCCGCTAAAAATGGATTCTCTTTTGTTGAACTGGAAGGAGACATTGCAATTATAGGCAATGGTGCTGGTTTAGTGATGTCCACTCTGGATATGGTTACGGATGCAAATGGAAAAGCTGGAGCGTTCCTTGATTTTGGGGGAAAAGCAACAAGCGAAACTATTTACGAAGCTCTTAAAGTCATAAGTAGACTTCCAAAAATAAAGGCTATACTTGTGAATCTATATGGGGGAATTGTGCGAACAGATCTAGTAGCACTGGGAATTCTGGAGGCTTATAAGAATAATATATTGACAGTGCCGGTATACGCTAGAATCTCCGGAGCGCAATCCGAAAAGGCAAAGGAATTGCTCAATGGAAGTAGAGCGCGCTTATTTGACACAGTAGAGGAAGCAATAAATGCTGTAGTCTTAAAGATAAATAGCAACTAAACAAAGTGGGATAATTTGAGCACACAATTTGATATTTTTAGAATTTTGTCTGGGAATGAGTCCGATTCTGATTATGAAAAGAAACCTGTAATCATTCAAGGTATTACAGGTAGCTTTGGGTCAACTCACACAAAATTAATGCGATCATATGGTACGAATATAGTCGCAGGTGTCACACCAGGCAAGGGAGGTTCTAAATTCGACGATGTTCCTGTTTTCAATACTGTGGAGGAAGCAGTAAAAGCATCAGGATCAGTCATATCTGGAATATTCGTACCTGCTCCTTTCTTTTACAAAGCAGCTAAAGAAGCGCTAGATAATGGGATTAAACTAATAGTAGCAATACCAGAACACGTACCAATTATTGATTCGATAAAAATCTACGAATATGCTCAGAAAAAAGGAGCAAGAATGATTGGACCAAATACTCCTGGAGTGATTATTCCAGAGATAATGAAGGTTGGAATCATGCCTGCTCAACCTTTTACTAAGGGGAAGACGGTAGTATTTTCAAGAAGCGGGACCTTGATGTATGAAGTTTCATTTCATCTATCCAACTCTGGTTTTGGACAACGTTTAGGACTGGGAATAGGAGGCGATCCAATTAATGGATCTAATCTAATAGATTCTTTTGAGTTAATTAGGAGCAGAGAAGATGTTGATTCTGTGGTTGTGGTTGGTGAAATAGGTGGTGATGCAGAAGAACAACTCGCCGACTATATCGTAAAGACTAATTACTCAAAACCTGTTGTTGCCTACATCGCAGGAAGATCTGCTCCCAAAGAAAAACGAATGGGTCATGCTGGAGCTATAGTTTACGGAAACTATGGGTCTGCCGATTCAAAAATAAATAACTATGCTAAGGCGAATGTTCCAGTTGCAAAAAGCCCCAGGGAAGTTCCTTTATTGTTAAGGACAAAATTACGAAAATAATCCAATAGTCGAAAAAATCTATTTTTATTTGTCCAACATCTTATGTACAGGGAACTCCATTTGGAAAAAAGATTTTGTACAAACTGTATGTTAAAAACTACACATGATTGGATAGAAGAAATAGATGTTATTTACACTTATAAAAGAAAAAGGGTGTATAAATGTGGCAATTGTGGTTTCATTTCAAAAAAAAGAGGTTTAAGACCTTCGTCTGAATCGGTTTATTAATACTAATAACAGGATATCTATTTTTATAATCTCAGGCACCAAAATCAGAAGGCTCATTTACCATAGTTGGTTAATAACAAACTATTTACATGAAAAAAAGATATCTTGTTTATCTAAACAACAAAAATAATTATTTGCCCACCAACTCCAGTAGCGTTTTGCATTCACTGCAAATGCTGCTACAAAACTACAACCATGCAGTAGTCAGGGATATCAGGATTTCAAGTTATTTTATCGAGATAGACGTTAGTACACAGGAAAATATTTCACTGAGCCCGGATGATTATTATTTTTTTGGACCAATTAACATTATAGGATCCTTGATCCGTCTAGAAGAATTGAATGAAGTAACCGATTTTATATCCGGAGAAGATGCTGTGATGTCATCAGTATTCTTATTTAACATGGAAAGATACTGGAAGTCTCATGAAGTTCTCGAGAGTGTTTGGAAATGTTCAATGGGACAGACCAAAAATCTTTTAAATGGGTTGATTTTAGTAGATGCAGCATATGTCCACTTCCAAAAAGGAGAAAATACAATTTTTTTCTCCATCCTAAATCGCTCTTTGGAAAAGTTCAGAAACTACTCAGAATATTTTTACGACATAAATATGGAATTTTTACTAAAGGACATTAACAAAATAATACGTACGAAAAGTGTATCTATTATCAAAATACATCTGAAATAATTTTGCTAAGAGGTGGGGAAGGGATTCGAACCCTTATATATTCGCTATCTGTATCTTTGAGTCTGCAGGCGAACGCATGGCCGCTCTGCCACCCCACCAGCTGTTTATTTTATCTTTGATTGAAAACTTATATTTCTTTGGTAATGGGTTTGTATCTTTTATAGAATATCGTTCGAACGTTTCGATAACATCAAAAATAAGTACGATCTTGACACTATGTTGTTACTTGATAAAATTTTTTGATGCAAGGGCTATATCTTCAGATTTTATAGTTTTCCGGTGAGCATGACTAGCCAACTGTACGGCCTGTTTAGCAATATTCTCACCTAAAGCTTCTAAAATACTTCTCAATTCATCTGCTGCACTATCACTCACCCTTTCGGCACCGTATTTTTTTATAATTCTGTGAATGGAAGCCAGAGCTATTTCCGATTGTGAGTTTATTGCCATTTATTCTATTTGACTTGTTGCTTCGTTTATTAAACTCCTATGTAAAATTGATTCAATTAAAGGGTTCATTCTTACTACTACATTTACATTCTTAATCACTCTTGGTAATATTAATTTCAAACTCAGAATGCAATTTACCTTGACTCAGGTTTAAGATAACATTGAGATTCAGATAACTAGTAGATAGATTATTCGCTAGTTAACAATTTCATAAACGAGGACCCATAATTAATTAGTTGAATCTAATAATGATCAAGTAATTTGTATTACGTTGATTCGCACATACATTTGTCAGATAAATATTATCAGAAATATCATAGGATAATATTCGATTACATGCGCCAGGCTAATGTCCAATCAATTTGCGTGTCAGAAGATTACAATTCATCTTTAGGGACATTATCATTAAAAGAGAAATTTTTTAAGGACTCTGATCTTCTGAGGGTATTTGTGGGTATACATCCACAGTTTGCAGCGGTTTCCTCTGACCTTCGATTGTTTGAATGTCTTTTCCAATCTAAACATGATTTTATTGCTGGAATAGGTGAAATTGGACTTGATCCAACATATACCAATTTGGATCCAAGCAATACACCGGAAAAACAAAAAATTGTTTTTGAAAAAATGCTATCTCTAGCAGAAACGAATAACAAACCTGTGTCTCTTCATTCTAGAAGATCTGTCAATGAAATTCTGGAGATATTGCCTTCATATAAAATTAGGAATGCAGTATTCCATTGGTATGACGGGAATAAAAGCAATCTCAAAAGAATAAATGATAGGGGATACTTCGTTTCTTTCGGTCCATATCTACTATACTCAAATGACAAACATACACTGTTAAAAGAGTCTGATATTAACCTGATTTTGATAGAAACTGATGGACCGGTCAAATACAGGAATTGTTTTGACGGTGTACTTACTTCCCCTTCTTTGGTAGTGACCATAGTTTATTTTGCCTCTATTTTGTTAAAAAAATCCTTTGAAGAATTATCTGAAATTCTTTATGAGAATTCTACACGATTTGTGAATTAGCCTATCCATCTATACTCGATCTGCCATTTGGTGAAATCTAATTAAGATAAAAGATAAAATACCCTTGTTTTTTTTCTAATCATGTGGATAGAGTCAAAAAAATGGCCAACGAATTGTTGGAACGTTATCCTGATAAATTTACTAGTGATTTTAACGAAAATAAAGAAACTATAAAGAATTTTGCTATTGTTCGTTCAAAGGAATTACGAAACAAAATAGCAGGCTACATTACCAAGAATGTAAATAGAAATCTTGCTCAACAGAATGCTTCACTCTCATATTCTGAAGAAAATACTGAATCTCGTGAAGAAATTGCAGAATAAGATTGATAACTGTTGATTTAATTGGTGGTATAAGGAAGACAGCAGGATTTTCAACTGTAAATATCAATGTACCTAATTCTGACATCAATGAAATACTTTCATTATTGGGGAGGGAGTATGATTTGGAAAATAAGATAAAAAAGAATGAAATAATGATCGCCATTAATGGCGTCGAATCCTCTGTATTGGGAGGAATGGAAGCTAAAATTTCCTCCGGAGATACTGTTACTATTTTGTCAGTTGTGCATGGTGGATAACTATCTCTTTTTTTAAAATATAATATAGTTTAGTGTTCACTATCATATATTGACTTTTGACAATATCTTTAAGGTAATCAAAGTATCCAAAGATCGTATAGGGGTAATAGTTGGCAAGAAAGGTTCTGTCAAATCTGAAATAGAATCAAAATGTAATATTATCCTTGATGTAGACGGAGATAATGGAGATATAACGATCCGATTAAGAAATGAAGCATCCTTAACAAATAGTGGAATATTCAAAGCTTCCGAAATAATAATGGCCATTTCAAAAGGTTTCTCTCCTGAAAGGGCATACAGATTGCTATCTGATGATTCTTTACTACAGCTTGTAGATCTACGAGAATATTCCGGAAAATCAATGAATTCTTTAGACAGAATCAAATCTAGACTCATTGGACAAAGCGGTAAATTTAGAAAGAATTTGGAGGATTTCTCTGGTGCTGATATATCAATCTACGGACATTTTATAGGATTCATTGGTAATTATGACGAAACGTCTCTAACTTTAAATGCAATTTTAATGATATGTAAAGGGAGCTCCCACAAATCGGTGTACCATATGCTTGAAGAACATAATAGGAGGAAAAAATTAGCAAAAATGGATCTATGGGAAAAAGTTAAATGAATTCACTATTTAGCCCGAAAACATTCGGATAAACAGTGGAATTTTACTCGGTCCATGAATCTCAGGTTAATGGATTCCATTCTAATGGATGCACTCTCCCATTGATATATCTCTTAAAACAAATGTTGAGACTGTCCAGTTCTATTTTTTATCCCATCTAGTGAACATATCGTTGTTTATTCCAAATTGATCAAGTGTTTTTCCAATTATATGTGAAATTAGATCGCCAATTGATTTTGGTTTATGGTAAAATCCTGGCATTGCCGGCAATATTACCACTCCAATCTCTGCTAACTTTAACATATTTGATATATGGATTTTTGAAAGTGGGGTCTCTCGGGGGACTAGGACAAGCTTACGATTTTCCTTAATAGTAACCGACGCTGCTCGAGAAATAAGGTTATCGTCGTAACCATTGGCAATGCTAGAAAGGGTTTTCATACTACAAGGAATAATTGCCATCCCGTCGGTTCTAAATGATCCGCTTGATATAGAAGCCGCCATATTATTTTCATCATAGACAAAATTCGCGATCTTCTTAATCTCGTTGACATTTTCTTCTGTTTCAATCTCGATATTTTTCTCCGCCCACTTGCTAAGTACAAGATGGGTTTCAATCTCAAATTTCTCTAGTGCCCTCAAAAGCATAATGCCATAAATTACACCGGAACTTCCTGTAATTCCTACAACTATCCTTGGATTTTCTCCCATGTTCTTTATTTATTATGTTTTCCAATGTTTTATATTTAATACTCTAATACTCTTCCTAATGCTTACAGTTTTTGGTTCGATTGCTTTAGACACTACAAGAACTCCTTTTAAGACCAAAGAGCGTATCTTGGGAGGGGCTGCGACTTATGCATCTATGGCTGCATCCTTTTTCGTGCCCGTCTCATTAATAGGTGCTATTGGCAATGATTTTCCAGATAATTATTACACGCAGTTGGGCAAGAAAATGGATATAAAGGGCTTAAAACGATTCAATGACAAAAAAACATTCTTTTATGATTCTACATTTGATTTTGACCTGTCTCATCGGACGACAAACATAACTGAACTTAATGTCATTGAAAATTTTGAACCGACTGTTCCAGCAGAATATAAAAACTCGAAATTTATTTATCTGGCAAATAATGATCCCGAACAAAACATGAAAATAATTGATAGTTTTAATACCCCTGAATTAATTATTTGCGATACCATCGAATATTGGATTCACAACAAAAAGAACTCTGTTATATCTATGATTGAAAAAACTAACGGGGTGGTAATAAATGACCAAGAGGCAAGATTGCTTTGTAATAATTCTAACCTTGTTAAATGTGGAAAACAACTTTTATCATATGGTCCAAATTTTGCAATTATTAAAAAGGGGGAGCATGGTGTATTACTCTTTATTGGTGACGAGGTTGTACCAATACCAGGATACCCACTAGAAAGTGTTACTGATCCTACTGGAGCTGGAGATTCCTTTGCTGGTGGATTTATAGGATATTTAATCTCAAAATCTCAAAATCATTTAGTTGATGATTTGGCATTAATTAAAGAATCAATTCTTATGGGAAGTATTATGGGGACTTTTGCGATAGAAGAGTTTGGGATAGATGGATTAATGCGAATAAATATTGAAAATATATTGGATAGGTATGACAAGTACAAAAAGATGTTACATATTTAGCCTTTTTAGAAAGTATTATTATCAACTTTTGGATAATAGATTGTGACCACTAGTTAAATGAAAGTCCTTATCATTGATAATTACGATTCTTTTGTTTATAAT
>WHSX01000050.1 GCA_009379865.1 Candidatus Nitrosocosmicus sp. | reverse complement strand
ACATTCCTCGAATAGTACTTTCCATATCTTCATCAAGTAATTTTTTTACTGCATTGGCCATGACCAAATATTGAGCAAAAGTGGGTATTTTCTTTACACTATCGGGACTAACTTCAATTTTTTTGTCACCTGTCGTAAGCATCCTTTTCTCATCGGACCAAACAGTATTATCATATCCTATTTTTGGTAAATCCAAGATGGGCATTTGATTTTGCTTGATTACATCATCAGATATTTTTCTCATAATCCTTTTTATGATAGTCACAAATTCTTGTTTTTTTGCAGTAGACAATAGATAGATTATTTATTTCTTTTTACCCTTATTTACCCTTTTACTATAGGAATCAATCGTTGATTGAACTTCTTTGGTTTTAGATTGCTTTGGAGTTTTGTTTAAAGATTTATTCATTTTTGCCCTGTTAACACTTGTTTTCACAGAGAGATTCTTGTTTTTCTTATTTGTAGTGCCTTTTTCTTTGATGATTAATTTCTTGTTCGTTCCTTTGGGTTTTTTATTTTTAGTAACATTTCTTGTAGGGTCAACCTGACTTAATTTACCGGCCAAGCTCGGATCGACCTTTTTATTGTTCTTTTTCTTACTTTCTAACTTGTTCAAGTTTGGTTTAGAAGCCATGATTTCGGTCTTTGGGATATCTTTGGTCTTTGGGATATCTTTGGTCTTTGGGATATCTTTGGTCTTTGGGATATCTTTGGTCTTTGGGATATCTTTGGTCTTTGGGATATCTTTGGTCTCTTGGGTCTCCTGTATGTCTGGCTCTAGATCTATATCCGCTTGTAGATCTATTTCCTCAGGATCCATTTTTTGATTTTGAACGGGCAAAGTAGAATTAACAGAAGAAGCATCATCCACATCTATTTGGGGCTTTTTGGATAAATGATTCTCAATCAATCTAGTAAACGATTCGTTTAATTTTGAATTTTTACTACCAAGTGATTCATTTATTGATTCTACTATGAATGGTAAATAGTGTTTATATAGTCTGATCTTATTTTCTGCCTCCTTTAATTTGAGCTCTTGGCGTATTTGTGTACTTAATTTCCTATATAGTTCAGATAGACTTGATTTCATATAGTATTTCAATTCGCCTTCTGAAGCAATGCTTTCTTTTCCTGCGGTTTTGTAAGGGATTTTGGTCGAACAAATATGGAAAAAAATATGCAATGGTAAGACCTCAATGGCTCTATCTTTTTTTGATTCTTTGTTGACGGAGAATTGTTCCTTTGCTTGTTTTTTGGTGATCCCCATCTTATTAATCTCTACTTCTGATATAACCTCTCTAGCAACGTCAGACCCTTCATCGTATAATAGAGGAATTTTGTTAGCAAAACGATATAACTTGAATGATGGAATATCACCACCATAGGCCAAACCAGTTTCAACTACTGTGGGCCTATTATTTATGACACACGTTCTTGATGTATAAGTGGTAAGGACAGGCTTGAGGACTTTAACTGAAAAATTTGATTTTGATAAACTATTTTTGAATGGTGTTGGTGTTGGTGTCGGTTCGTCATTTTGTTCTGATTCAAAAGTTGATGCAGTAACAGTATCATTGGTTACTTGATGATTAGAATTGGCATCATTAGGAATAGGCTTTTCAGCTGTGTCAAGGGCGGGGGCTTGAGCTTGAGCTTGAGCTTGAGCTTGAGCTTGAGCTTGAGCTGCAACCGTTACTCCCGTATTATCATTCCCTTTATTTGATACAATAGTATATTCTGACATCATTCCTATTGTGAGAACTTCTCGACCAATAGGACTAAGATGATCTGTATTCGGATTCTGGAACTTAGTTTTTTTGCAAATGTTTACAATCTTAATGAGATCATGCTCACTGAAATCACCAGTAGGAGTCTTTAATGATAATCCAGTGTTAGTAACAATATCCTTTGCTTTTTCATAAGAAAGCTTTTGAAAAGATGAACTTAAAATTTTTGGTAAAGACATTTTTTGAGTTTGGAATTTAGAAATGGCTTTTTTTAATGTTTTTAGATCCATATCAGAAGGATGGGGCAAGATTTCTTGTGCCGGATTAGGCATTATTGATGTCCTTCTATTAAATTGAAATAGACCATCATCTGTTTCAAAGGTTATGGATGAATAGGGATTTACAATACTCGTTTCAGAAACATACTCATAAATTTTGTTCTTAGTAATAGGTACTAACTTTGCCCTCAAAATAACTTCTATCCGAAAACCAGATGAGTCCTGAATACGAGAGTGTTGTTTAAGCAGTAATTTTTTTGACAATACAATAGGTTTATTGGTTCCAATATCAGTTCTTAACTCAAAATAATATTCATCTTGCTCATCAATTGATTTATTCCATACTTTTATTGGAAAATCGGTATCCTTTGTAGAAAAAGCCGCAACCATTTTCAAGCCAACTCCAAAGAGTCCCCTTTGCTGTTTCTCCATGTATTTAGCAGAAGTTAGAAAAGAACAAACTGCTATAGGTAGTTTATCTGAATTTATCCCAGTTCCATTATCTTCACATGCCAACATCCATAAATCATTAGATTGATCAAAAATTTTTAATGAAATTTTAATAGACGGCAGAATCGAAAAACTTTCGCAAGAGTCCAAAGAGTTTTCTATCAGCTCTCTAATGGCCATGTATAAAATACGTTCACCGGTAAACCCAGCTAATGCGGAATTATCTACAAAAAATTCGGATTCTGCCTTCTTATTATAAATAATTTTATACTTTTCTACCTTTGTTGTTGTTGTTGTTGATTGAGAGATATCCCTCTTTAATTCTTCAACTTCTACTTTTACTTTGTCTTCGGCAGAATCTAAGACAGTGGAAGCAGATTTATTCGGCATCAAATACTTTAATTAATATCTTATTTGATTTAATCGTTATTCATGCCCCCTGTATATTACATGCTTAACCTAATCGATTTGAGAACCATATGGTGTAGATGAATTTTTCAGTTCCTTTAAAGTAGGTGGAAGAATTTCAACATAATACCGTTTTTTTTCCTTTTGAATAACTAGATAATCGGAGCCAGAGCCAACTATATTTCCATTCAATAATTCTTTAATTTTCAACCAGATTAAATAGATACATTAGTCAATATTTTTGGTTTTCCAATGATATAGAATATGATTTTAAAGTGACATGATCATGCTAAACAATCATTCGACCAGTCGACCAGTTAATCTATCAAACAACTGTTTACTTTAATTGGTTTCCAAAGAGTAGTGTAAAAATATTTAAGAATTCAACAACCAATATTCTACATGGATGCCAGATGTGTAAATTGTAACAACAAGGCTAATTTTGATATTGAAAAGAATAAGATAAAATGCGAAAAATGTGGAATGGAAATAGATTACGATGATTATATTGAACAGATGAAAGAAAAAGCTGTTACTTTATCAGATAATTTTCAATCAAGTTGGGATAAGGGAGGATTCTAAGTAATCTAAAAAATAACTGAAATGCAAGGTTTGTTTGGAAAAAAATTAAAGTTTAGACTGAAAACTTCTTTGAACTGAACAAGGGACGATGAGGAAGAATGTAATTTTTAGCAAGATTAATTAAGGTTGAAAATTTATCTAATAAAGACTTTGGTAGAATTTAAAGTAGTTATTTCAGATTCAACGGGTAAAAGCACTAGTCAAGAGTTGAAGGATAAGAGTGCTCAACCGCTATTAGGTTCTAAGCTTGGAGACATATTAGAATCGTCTATTTTAGGATTTAAGGAAGGGAAAATAAAGTTAACCGGCGGGAGCGACAAATCAGGTACACCTATGAGATCAGATTTACACGGGGCTACAAAAAAATATGTCCTGATGACAAAGGGAGTCGGAATGCGAAATCTAGCACCTGGAGAAAGAAAAAGAAAATTGGTCAGGGGGAATATGATCACAGAGGAAATTTATCAATTAAATTGTCGACTGATTGATGCGACATTACCTGAAAAAGAACAACAATCTTCAACACAAGAAGAAGCCCAAGTAACTAAATAAATTCAAAAAATATTTCTTTTATCTTCATCTCATAATTATCTGGTTTAGTACTTTAAGTAAATTAATATTTGAAAGAAAAAATACAACAGGTATTGCACTGGAAGGATACTTTACCTGAGTGGTATATTCAAAAATATGGTTATCAACCATGTATAAACATAGGTACCGCAGGACATGTAGATCATGGTAAAACTACACTTATTGAAGCTATAACAGGAGTTTGGACAAGCGGTCATAGCGAAGAGCTTCGACGAGGAATTACGATTAAAGTGGGCTATGCAGATGCCGCTTTTTATAAATGTCCCAATTGTCAACCTCCATCAAATTATTCTGTTCAACCTAAATGTGGGATATGTAATTCTGAAGCACAATTATCAAGAGTAGTAAGTTTCGTTGACTCTCCGGGTCATGAAAGTTTAATGGCTAACATGCTTTCCGGGGGTGCTCTTATGGATGGCGCAATATTAGTTGTTGCAGCCAACGAAAAAGTGCCCCAACCACAAACTAGAGAACATCTATTGGCGTTACAGGTATTAGGGATTGAAAATATTGTAATCGTACAAAACAAAGTCGATCTAACTGAAAAAGAAAATGCAGTAGAAAATTATAACCAAATAAAAGAATTTGTAAAGGGAAGTGTGGCTGAAAATGCCCCAATAATTCCCATATCTGCACAACACAAGGCAAATATCGATGTATTAATCGAATACATTGAAAAATATATTCCCACGCCAGAAAGAATTCACAATAAAAATGGTATAATGCATATATTGAGATCTTTTGATATCAACAAACCAGGTACACCCATTAAAAACATCAAAGGAGGAGTATTAGGAGGGGCTTTAATTCAAGGTGAATTTGAAACAGGCAGCGAAATAGAAATTTTGCCGGGAATTTACAATGAAAAGAAGAACAAATATGAATCTATTTTTTCCAAAGTAGGGTCATTAGCTACTGGTGCAGGATTGGTGGACATAGTGAAACCAGGTGGATTGGTCGCAATAGGTTCAAAACTGGACCCGTCATTTATAAAAAGTGACTCATTGATAGGTGCAGTGGTTGGAAAACCGAATTCATTACCCCCGGTTGTCGATGAAATTACGATAGACATTAATTTATTTGATACCGCGGTTGGAACACAGGATTTGGTCAAGGTTGAACCCATCAAAACCAAGGAAAATTTAAGATTGAATATCGGAACAGCTGTTACGATAGGAAATGTTACGAATTCAAAAAATCAGAAGATCGAAGTAAAAATAAAGAAGCCGATATGTTTGATGCCCCAAAGCAGAGTAGCTTTAAGCCGAAGAATAGCGGATCGATGGCGATTGATAGGTGCAGGAATAGCTGTATAAATCAAGATGGAGGTTATTTCTGACACTAGTTTTTTAATGATTTTATGTTATGATCCGGTCAAAAACCTGGACGCTCTAGAATCTAGATTTGGAAAACTGGTATGGCTTATTCATCCGGAGACGATTAATGAACTAGTACAGTTAGAAAAAACAGTGGGAATAAAGAGATCAAAAATTGCCAGTCTTTCCCTAAAAATAATAAATGATCGTATAAAAAAAGGGGATTTCAGGTATTTGGACAGCGATGAACTCAATAAGTTAGAAATAACACAAGCCAATTCAACAGTAGATTCCATTTTATTGAATATCTCGGTAGAAAAAAGACTCCCATTAGCAACGATAGACAAAAATTTAATTAAAAGGGCCCTTAGAAAAGGAGTTGATGTATTCGCATTAAAAAGCAATAGAATTATTTTTGTACATTCCAAAGTTGGGTCAAATTTAAATTATTCCTGATTACTTTCTTTATACATATATGATGAATATTGAAGGGATCGAAATAAGGTGGAATGGACATAATGGATTTAGAATTGAAGTAAATGGTAATAAAATTTATGTTGATCCGTATAAATTAATTCCATCATATGCTCGCAAGAGTGATGCAGATATACTTTTGATTTCTCATAATCATTTTGATCATTTGAGTATAGAGGATATTAATAATGTGATAAACGAAAATACGAAAATAATTTGCTCTCATGAATGCGTGGAAGTATTAAAAAATAATTATAAAGATAATGAAATAATTCCCTTAAAACCCAAGGAAGCAAGGATGGTTGGAAATATAGAAATAAGAGGTATAGAAGCATATAATACCGATAAAAAATTTCATCCTAAAAAAGATGAAAAAATCGGATTCATCATAAATGTAAATGACTTGAAAATATACCATACGGGTGACACAGATATTATTCCAGAAATGGAAAATGTAAACCCGGATATTTTATTTGTGCCTGTTTCGGGTACTTATGTAATGACTGCAAAGGAAGCCGGAAAAGCCACAAATGAGTTAATCAAGCCCAAAAAAATAGCGATACCGATGCATTATGGATCCATTGTAGGAACTATCAAGGACGCAGAAGATTTTTGCAAAGATGTGAACATTTGTAAAACCGCAATATTGGAAATTGAATAAGTCGGTATAATCAATAATATCATCACTAAGAATGATTAAATATTCTATAAAGTTTAAAAAATCATAATAAACGTGTAGGTAATGGCAGGAAGAGAGTTATTAAAATCAGAGAAGAGTCGTAGGACGACTAAGTATCTTCTTATAATCGCAGTATTATGTTTAGCTTTTAGCATTGCATTCATCCTTAGAGCGTATCCAATCAAATATGGATTTTATTTGAATGAATTTGATCCTTTTTTTGATTTTAGAGCTACAGAATATATAGTAAATAATGGATATGGACCGTATCTTGAATGGCATGACTACAAGTCATGGTTTCCAGATGGCAGAGAAATTGCTGAAACATCGCAGTCTGGCTTACACCTAACTGCGGCCACGCTCTACAAAATTTTCGGTATGAACATGTCTTTGATGGATTTCACAATATGGTTTCCGGTGGTCATAGGATCTGCATCCACTGTACTTATGTTCTTGGTAGTAAGAGCTATAACCGGAAACACTATTCCAGGATTAATTTCAGCCCTTTTCTTTGCTGTGAGTCCTGCAATAATTCAAAGGGGAAACCTGGGATGGTTTAAGTCAGAACCACTGGGTCTTTTTTATGGGTTAGGAGGCACATACCTGTTCTTATCTGCCTTAAAGGATAAAAAATACAAATTTTTGATCCCCAAAGCAATTTTTGGAGGAATCTTAATTGGACTGGCAGTAACCTCCTGGGGTGGAGCTCAGTATTTCGTAATCCCTATTGGTATCTTCATTATAGTCCTCGGGTTTGTTTCCAAAGATCTCAAAAATAATTTAATAGTGGCAGCTCTTTTTACGGCTTCAGTTATCTTAGTTGCCGGGGCTTTTCCGAGGCCAGGCATGTCATTTGTTTTTGGATTACCAGGTTTATTGTTAATGACTAGCACGCTATTCCTATTAGTCACTACCGTAGTAAGGTTAAAAAGTTCTGAGAGAAGGGCGACTTTAAAAACTGCAATAATTCTAGGAATTTTTGTAATAATAGGAATGTCCATTGTGGTCGGTGGCTTTTACAAAGTGCCTTCCTTTAGATATCTCAATGCAATAAATCCATTCCTTTCTTCAGAGAACAAACTAGTAGAGTCTGTTGCAGAACATTTCACACCCACGATAGTAGACTACTTTAGACAGTTTTCAATTCTGATCATTTTTGCGGGGCTAGGAATATGGCTAGCGTTTAAGAACAAAAATAATACCAATATGATTTTTGCATTGATAGTAGGGCTTACCGGAATTTATATTAGTGCGACATTTGCAAGGCTTTTGGTATTTGCATCGATAAGCATAATTATATTATCAAGTATAGGAATTTATCAGTCAATTAGAGCCATAACATCGATCAGGACAGAAGCGGAACAAACACTAGCAACTTCAAATAACAACGAGGGAAAATCCCAAAAGAACATGAAACTCAAAAAACAATTTTTACCATATGCAGGATTTGCAGCCATTTTGATAGTAATGTTATCCATTCCTATGGTTTACGATGCTAACACAAATTGGATAACTTCTGCAGATGTTCCTACATCCATTGCTAATGGAGGTACTAATTATCGATTAACAACGGACGATTGGATAGAAACACTAGATTGGATGTCAAAGAACACACCAGTTGATTCAGTGGTATCAGCATGGTGGGATTACGGATATTGGATAACAACATTAGGAAATAGAACATCCATTGCAGATAATGCAACAATTAATCAAACAAGAATAGAAACAATAGCAAAAATGTTCATTAGTCCTGAAGAAGAGGGATGGAAAATTGCTAATGATTTGAAATCAAACTATATTTTGATATATGTAGTTGGACAAAAATTACCTTCTTTGGATCCTACCAATCCAAGTCCTCTATATGTATTAGGAAGTGGAGGAGATGAAAGTAAAAAACATTGGTTTATTCAAATAGGTGGATTTAATGAATCAGAATATGTTGAATCGAATGGAGATACACCAAAACAAAAGTACTGGGATTCGCTTTTGGGGCATATGATGCCGTTTCAAACGATTGGATTCTATAATCCAAGTAGTGGAACATTATCACCTACATACCAGCCCAATGCGATACCCTTTTACGTAAAGGACATAAAGTATCCAAAAGGTAACACTTCAGAACCACTATCACTAGTATACGCTTCAAAGAGTTTCGAAAGTGATGATCCAGGATTATTTTTTGGAGTGTTGGTGTACAAAGTGAATCAGGATTTCAAACCAAGCAATTTGGCAAATGGCACCTCCTCCCCCTCCGCCTCCAATATTACTACCCTAGCTAGCAATCTGACAAATGGCACCTCAAATTTGGTTTTAGAATCTAATGTTTTAAATAATATCAACAATACAACATCAAACAATACTATGACTACTACCACAAATAACACAGCAACTATTGAAACTACTCAAGGTCCAATAAAAATTGAATTTTATCCTGATGTAGCACCAAATCACGTGAAGAACTTCCGAGATCTGGCTAGCAAAGGATTTTACGATGGAGTAGTGTTTCACAGAATAGTACCAGGTTTCGTTATTCAGGCTGGAGACCCAGGTACAAAAAATGGCAACAGTAGCAGAGATAATTGGGGTACTGGAGGTCCGGGATACACAATAAATCAAGAGTTCAACAGCATACCTCATGAAAGAGGAATATTATCAATGGCTCGAACAAATGATCCTAATAGTGCTGGTTCACAGTTCTTTATTGTATTAAATGATTCAAACTTTTTGGATAATCAATATACAGTATTTGGAAAAGTAACAGAAGGGTTAGAAATTGTTGACAAAATTGCAAATTCAACTACTAATGCAATGGATCAGCCGGAAGATCCCAATTCAGCTCGAATCAATAAAATCATCCTTCAATAGACCGACATCCATCTAATAAGAACATTTTTTTTATTTTGATATCAATCCGTGGTAAATGAATGGTAACACAGTGCTCACATCTGCATGAATGGTAATTTGCTTAGCTTGTGTAGTAACCTTTCCCCAAGAAATAGCCTCGGCAACTGGAGCTCCGCTTAAGCTTCCATCCCATTCAGATGCAGTTGTAATATATACCGCATAGTCCAGTCCACCTCTATACTGATTCCACCATAGAGTATGATGTTTTGAAAGTCCTCCCCCCATCATGAAAGCTCCGGTCTTTTTTGCATCAAAAATTATCTCAGATAACTTTGTCTGATCTTTTAGGATATCAATTTTGAAATCTTTATGAGATTGATTAAATAACCAAATCTGGTTACCCACCGCTCCATCAACAATTCCAGGAACAAATACAGGAATATTGTTCTTAAAAGCCCAATACAAAAATGACGATTCGTTTAAGTGACTTCCAATATATCTAATTATTTCAGATGGTGCCAATTCCCGCGAAGATTTTGAACTATCATATAATTTTTGCAAAAAAGATTGAACTTTATTTTCAATAAGAGGTCCATAATTTTTGTTTGGTATTAAAATGTTGCCTAATCTATGGATATCTTTTTTTAGTAGAAATTGATCATCTAGTCTAAAATCACCTTCATAATATGAGGAAAAAGATTTAGCTATATCGTGATCTAGTGCACCACACGTTGTGATAATACAATCAAACATCTTATTCTTAATCATATCACGTACGATACCTCGGTTCCCCGTAGAAATAAGGGCGCCGACAAATGATAAAAACTTGGTACAGTTTTTTTCACTTATCATATTTTTGAGTATTTCAACGCCATTAGCCAAATGCCTTCCCTCAAATCCACCGGAATCAGCCATACTTTTTAATATCTGGTTTATCGATGTTCTTTGGTTTATAGAATAATCCCGTACATCTTTGGATAAATAATTTATACTATCTCTAACATCAACATTCTTTTTTTTGACTTGTCTCAATAAAATGATATAAATATTTTCACATTAATAAATTACTTTAAATTATACACTTTACTTGATGTTGTCTAACTAGATTACAATTATAATAAGTTCGATCTAGATTAAAGGGATTGAGCTATAACCGACATAGTTTTTCAGGGAAAAAAATTGACCCCCCGGAAATCTTTGCTAATATGAATATATCAGAATTGATAGATTTATTCAGAAATACAGGATACAATGCAAGGAGATTAGCAGAGGCTGCAGACATAATGAAAAGTATGGTAGAATCTGATGCGACAATTTGTTTAACCATAGCAGGAGCATTAACTCCAATAGGATTTGGGAAGATTATATCAAGTATGATAGAGAACGGTTTTGTTGATTGGATTGTTACAACAGGTGCAAATGCCTATCATGATTTGCACTTTGCATATGACTTGCCGGTTAGACAAGGCCATTTTGATGTGGATGATGATATATTATATTCGAAACAAATCGTAAGAATTTATGATGTATATATAAAAGAATATGGGACCCTGCAATCCCAGGATACAATAATCCAAAAAATTATTCAAAATATATACCAAAAGCATATCGACATGACAAATATCTCAACAGCTGATCTGTCTTATTTGATAGGAAAAGAAGCTGCTGAAAAATCCAAGGCGCCTGATAAATCATTTATGGTCTCAGCATACAAATCTAATGTCCCTATCTATATACCAGCACTCAGCGATTCTTCAATCGGATTGAACATGCTACCTTCAATGCTTGATGGAAAGGCAGCAATCAATCCTATAAAAGATATCGCAGAATCAACAGCAATCTTATGGAAAAGTAAGGTGTCAGGTGGATTAGAGTTGGGTGGAGGAGTACCTAAGAACTTTTTTCAGCAGACCGGTCCAGCCCTGTATCAAATTTTAAAAATTAAGGAAGGAGGACATGATTTCATAATTCAACTTACCGATGCAAGACCCGATACAGGGGGTCTATCTGGAGCGACATTGCAAGAGGGCAAGAGTTGGGGAAAGATTAAAACTTCGCACAAAGGAAATGTAATAGTTTATGGTGATACTTCGGTCTATTTTCCAATTCTTTGTTCTTATTTGCTGAGTGAATGTAAACCAAGGAGTAAAAAACAAATTTACAAGAAGAAGGATTCCTGGGTTGAAGAAATGAAAACACAATATATGAAAAAAAATAAAACCAAACAGCAGGATAAATAAAATAATAGTAATATAGAAAAAACAGAAAATAAACTAATGTATCTGTACACATATGTCAGAATTCAATCAACTTTTGGTAAGAAGAATAAGAAACGGTACCGTCATTGATCATATAGAATCACCCAGAGCGCTGCTCGTTCTCAACATATTAAATATTACAGGTCAAGAGGGGAATGTAATAACAGTAGCTTTAAACGTACCAAGTGTAAAACAGAAGAAAAAAGATATCATAAAAGTAGAAAACAAGTTTTTGGAAAAGAAAGAAACCGACAAGCTTGCATTAATTGCTCCTAATGCAACCATCAATATAATTAAAGATTATAAATTAACCGAAAAGAGAAGAATTCAGCTTCCTGATAAGATAATAGGTTTTTTTAAATGCCCTAATTTAAGATGCATTACAAACACCGAAGAAGGATTGAGTTCTAAGATCGAAATAATTGACAAAAAAAATATACTATTGAAATGTCAATATTGTGCACGATCTATAACCACTAATGAATTAATCAAATAGAACACAAATATCAAGCAGAAGACTAAGAATTGATAAGATAGAGATAGAGATAGAGATAGAGATAGATAGAAACCGTTTTTGGTTCTTGTTATTTTCAAAATGATATGAAAAAAGATCGAACGTCTTATGATACGATCGTTGATTCATTCATGTGCAAATGAAAAGTGTTATCCACCACTAAATGCAACAATACTAATGATCAAAACATGCTTGCCAACCTTTGTCACTCCCCTCTGCAAACTTCACAGGTGTAAGAACCATCTGCATAAAGTAGAAAATCAGACCATTCACCACATTCATCACAGTATCCAGAAATATTTCTTGGAGATCGTCCAATCTCGCCTCTTATAAGCAACGATTTCTCAGAAACCACATCAAATAATTCCGGTGTGACGGCAAGAACATCAGACACCGAAATAATTCCGACTAAATTACCTTTATGGGTCACTCCCAACCGCTTAATTCCATGTTGTCGTAAAAGTCTGGCAGCGGATGTAATACTTTCCTCTCCAGTGATGGTAACCAACTGTTTCATTATGTCCGAAGCTTTAATATCAGATGGGATTGAACCGGCAGCTATTGCTTTGGAAACAATATCCCAATCAGTAACTATTCCAAGTGGTTTATCATTATCTAAAATAACAATGCTTCCAATTCGAGCACTAGTCATAAGTTTTGAAATCGTGACAAGGTCATCGTTTGGTCCTGCATGAACTATAGGGCTATTCATGACATCACTGACTAAAACACGAGTGGTCATACCAGTAGTTTCATCTCTAATATCTTTAGACACATCAAATCTTCAGAGTTTGAATTTAATTACTTTTCTATTCTTATTTCCATTCGTACCCATCAAGGTTTGAATTTAATTACTTTGATAAAAAATTATTGAAATCATATTTTAATTCGCCTCTTTCAATAGGCAATAGTTTGAACTGACCTACAGGCAAGATTCTTACTATTTCATCTATTGATAAATGCTTTAGATGGTTTATCAAGCGTTCAGGAAATTCATTTTTTATAGAGTAATCTACAAAATCAGATTTTATCTTTTTTGAAGCCTTTACAACATCAAAACCAGACGGCACCATATTTCTTAAACATATGGATCTTTTCAATATTGCAGAGAAAGGTCCAACAATAAATAATGGTCTGTCTTCGATGAAAGACAAACCAATCGCAAGTTTTATTTCCAAATTTTTTACAAAATTTCTCTTGCCTTCAATTATGAATGCTCCTTTTGGAAGATACTGACCCGTAGGTGCGCCTTTTTTTACCTGAGAAGGATAGACCCAATACGCATCAGCAGAAGAAAGATTATCCTTCCAAGATCTACTAAAAGATACAGTTGCCTGAGCAGTTTCAATGATACTTTGTGACAGATCCGAGCTGGTTTTGTTATTAGCGTTTTTTAATATGAAGAAAGGAGAACCATTGACCTCTGCATGAAAAACATAGTCGTTTTCTGTAAGATGTCTTCTTATAAGTACTGAATTTGACGATGAATCCCTGCCACCTATAGCCAACACATCGTCAGTGGTAAGAAACCATCGATATTTTTCATACCATTCCTTATTGGTCAAAATTTTAATTTCTGATAATGGTTTTTTGTTTTTCTGTTTTTGAATTTTGTCCATTTGTTCAAGCAATTTTGAATGAGAATTCTCTATGGTAATCAATCCTCTTTCCATGTCCTTTGCAACATTAAATAGCAAGGAAGAAATTTTTGGAATGTTAGAATTCCCTATATCTATAGCTATTTTTTCATCTACAATCTCTAGATAATCTTTACCTTTTATGCTCAAAATTTTAGCCTCAGAAGCATAAAGTAATTTTGCAATCGAATGTTTTTCCGGATTCAACACACCGTCAGTCTCTTGCATAAGCAGATTGGCAAATTCTCTGAGCTTGTTTGATTTGGAAATAACAAGATCTTTAGCTTTTTTCTGTTCATTCAAATCATGCTCTAATGACTCGATCTGCTTTTCTAATTCAGAGTTTCTCGATGAACTAGTATGTAAAACGGAATAGTTTAGGAATTCATCAATTGCATCAGTGTACAAACTATATTTTCTAATATGATCTATAGGAACATCGGATGGAGTTATTGGGCTTACGTCTGCAGGATTATTCTCATCATCTAAAATAATGCATGGTTCATGTCCAATACCGGTTGAAATATTTCTTATTAAAGAAGTCAATTCTTCGAACAAGTTCTTTAGTTCAACGGAAGTCAGATCTCTAACTTTCTTATTTGGGATTTTACTATTTTGAACTGCCAATTCGATAAATTTCTTTGAAATTGATAACGTTCGTCCTAACCATCTTTTTATATCAATATTCCCCTGATCGCTATTCTTGATTAAAGATAAAAAATCGTCATAATCTAAAGATAGCGGGTCAGCTCCTCTAGAAGGAGGAGGAAAATATTTCAACCCAGGTTTCAATACTCTATGTCGAACGTTAATGGGATTTAGAATATTTAAAATCTTTTGAGATTCATTGCAAATTATTATGTTGCCATGACCAAATAGTTCGACAATTAAATAATATTTCATTCCTTGAATGGATTGAAAAACAAATTCAACTATTCGTTCTCCAGATACGACAGAGATATCGATCAGTTTTGAACGTTCAAGATCAGTCTTAATTTTTTTTAAAGAGTCATTATCTTCAATAATAGAATATTTATACTTGGTAATACAGATTCCAAGGGAAGAAACAAGAAGTGAAACATCATTTTTTTGTGAATGGTGAAATTTTAGGATCAGAGCGTTTTTTGTTATAAGAGAAATATTGCTTACATAATAAACACTATCAATAACTTCTTTGATGTTATTTACAATATATCTAAGTTCAATCTCTGAAATAGCCATCTAAATTTATCATGATCTTATTGAATATAATAAGATACAATATATACCACTATTCAGAATTTGAAATTAGCAGAACCAAATGAAGTTGAATTCAAGAATAGATTATTAGAATTGATTGTATTGTGAGACTGTCTTCAAACCTATGAATTGTCCATATTGGATCATCGTGCTTGCAGACTTTC
>WHSX01000004.1:23453-40157 GCA_009379865.1 Candidatus Nitrosocosmicus sp. | reverse complement strand
GACAATCCAAAGATCGCTTATGGATCCACGCTATTAACTGCAGTTATTACAAAAAACTATTTCATATTTTTTCAACTTGGTGATGGTAACATATTGATAGTCGACAATGACAAGAGCGTACGGAATATGTTTTCCAATAAGAACGATGACTCTGGTGACAAATCATCAGTAGAGTCTATTGTTCACACCGAATCACTTTGCATGGATGATAGCTGGTTAGAATTCAAAACTGGAATATTTGACTTTCACGCACTAAAACCGAAGTTGATTCTGTTATCTACCGATGGATATTGCAATTCCTTTAACAATGAATCTGGCTTTCTTAAAATTGGACTGGATTACTTAGCCCTATTGGAGGAATACGGCTATTCATACTTGAGCGAGAATCTTTGCGACATATTAAGACAAACCTCTCGAGAAGGTAGTGGTGATGATATAACTCTTGGTTTGATATATCATATATAGACCATTAGCCGCTTAATGTTGGGATAAAAACCATTAAAGATCTGTTTCTTTTACAGATTGTTTCATTATTAGCTGAAGTTACTAATCATCGCCTTACCCAGCTCTGTTTTAAAATTGTCTACCTTTTGATTCACTCCATTCAAACTGTGAAACTCTATGTCATTCTTCTGTGAGCTTCCAGAATTGGAGTGCAGTCCTGATTCATTAACATTTTGCAATAGGGACTGGTTATCGCTATTTATCTGAAGATTCAATTCTTTTTCTATATTATTTGTGAAGTCTGAAATTGATTCTTTGTGAGAAGTAATACTCGATGATTCAGATCCATCATTTGTTGGATCGATATTATTAGTGGATACATCATTAATCAACTGGGAATTGTTCCCTAGAGGATTTACTTGAAGATTGCCATCTGTTCCGAAAATCATATACGCAGCAATACAAGTTGCCAAGAATACCGCAGCTATTACTACCCCTAAAAAGTACAATTTCATAGGCTTTTTAAAACCACTATTCAAATTTGATACTTGACCGATAACTTGATTAGATCTCGCATTGCTGCTAGAATAAAGTAGTATCTCTCTAGTATTATTCCTTCTCTTAATTATGAATTCATCATGGGGATCTATTGCTAGTGCTTTGTCGTAGCATTCTAATGCTTCTACAAATTTTCCCTGGTTATGAAGAGACAACCCTTTATTTGATAAAACATTTGAATTCTGGGGATCTATTGCTAGTGCTTTGTCGTAGCATTCTAATGCTTCTACAAATTTTCCCTGGTTATGTAACATTATTCCGTTTTCATATAACTGGTTTAGATCGGTTGCGTTCACCATTATTAGATTTGAGATTGGATTACACTGGGATATTTCCCCTTGTTGGATGCCCTCATCCAAATTCGCAACATAATTACCGAGCATTAAATATCTTTCTGTTCTAATACCATTAGTTAAATTATCATAATCCAATTCGGTCATCAGGTCAAATCCAATAGACCAAGCAATAGTCACCCAGGCAGCAGATTTATCATCCAATCCATAATCTGAGGATAATCTTGCAATCATGTTGTAAATCTTATTTTCAGTATCATTATCAAAGATATTGCATTCCCGAATATCGGTTATTCTAGCCCTAAGGGCAGTTGTGAGCAAAAATATTTCCTCCTTGTTTTCAGAACCGTATATATCTTTGAGTAGGCCTTCAAACCTGCTAGGCTCGCTTAAAAGAACCGAGTAATCCCCGACGATCTTTTTTAACAACTTGCCAGTAACTGTGACAGAAGCATACCCCTCAAACATATTCTTCAGTTCTAACCCCTGCTCCCAGATGATTGCTAAATACTCTTTTGGTATTTGTAAAATAATGTGCTAACACCCTTTTCTAAGATTTTAATGAGATCTGTTAATTTCTTTGAATTCATGAAAGCAAAACTTGACATAAGTAAAGTTCTATCTATTTACTAATATCGATTTAAATCAATTTTTAAAAAAATTATTCAGTGGTTATTGTCATGATGGAATTGTAAAGAATATAGTGCAGTAATTATTTCTTGAAATAGTTTTGTCAAATATTGTTATCAATCAATATCTTCTCTTGGTTGGGGAAATCGTGGATAAGTTTGCAAAGGGATAAAGGATTCCAAATCCCAGACTCGATCACTCTTTAGGATAGTACAGATTAAAACAGTCATTACATACTATCTCTCTGTATTTAGAGTATTTTTGATTCTTGTTTACCTTAGTGTTAATCACTGTAAGGTCCACTTTACAAACAATGCATGACTTTGATGTTCTACTTTGTAATACCATGGCATAATTCATTATATGATATTACAATGGTGATATTTAAGTTAAATAAAGCCTTGCCAATCACATATGACTCACTTTGACTCTTTTATATTATGTCTAATTTGGTGTCACTTAAGAAGATCGTATCAAATTCTTTGACATTTGCCTTAACCGCCAGAACTCCTTTCACAAAATCATCGATGGATCCAAATCCACAAATCAGGCCATTATCAATTTTATTTCCAAATCCCACAAAGCGGTTTTTTAGAAATTCGTTATCGGGAACATATAATATTTTTTCATTCATTGCATATGAAGACTCATATCCCTTTAGGCATTTTATTTCTGAAAAAAATCTATTCCTATAGTAAATATAATTGATTCTAGAAAGATCTAATTTCATGTTTACTACTTTATCCTTTGTCAAAAATTTACAAAAAGTTTTGATTCTTTTCGCATATCTTTCCGTGAGGGATCTGTTATTTACAACTCCTTGCCTTTCTCCATACATGAAATTCATTTTCAGGTTTGTTGGAAGATGGCTAAATAATTCCAGTAGATTTCTGTCCATATTTGGGCCACCAAGATATATTATGTAATCAGGTTGTATTTTTTTCAGCAGATCGATCTTGTGTATCAATCCGTTCCCTTTTATATAGCCATCAGTATTTATGATCGACAAATCATGCTTTAATGAGGTATCTAATTGCCGGCGAATATTTGAAATAATTTTAGACTCGTACCCGACGGGTTGAATGCCGCCAATAAAATTGGTACAATTTGTTTTTACCTTCCATAGGTCTACTTCCGGGAAATTCATTACTGCTGCTCCCAAGCAAGTCGGTGGCGCCAAATCGCCCTGACCCACGTCTGCATCTATTAATAAAGGTCTTAAACCATGGCTGATAAACACATTTGCCATATACAATGAAAGGGTGGATTTACCTGAATTGGAGGGTCCAATTATTATGATTCTCTTTTTTTCTTGTTTCAATACGTTTCTCACAAGGTCTTTCCAAATTGAGATTCCAAAATTTTTGTGGTGCTCATTGGTCTCAGGGTTATGATGATTCCAATTCCTTCCCCTAATTATCGATAAGGTGGAATTGTTATTTTTTTCAACTGGAATGACTCTACTACTTTCCCATCCGATGCGTTCATTCTTGCATTTGACACCTAATATGTTACATTC
This sequence comes from Candidatus Nitrosocosmicus sp., assembly GCA_009379865.1. Taxonomy (GTDB): domain Archaea; phylum Thermoproteota; class Nitrososphaeria; order Nitrososphaerales; family Nitrososphaeraceae; genus Nitrosocosmicus. Next base: position 36,713 of record WHSX01000004.1, on the reverse strand, counting down.
TCCTTTTATCTCAAGTAGTACTGGACCCTTTATCAGTACTGTTTTCAATATCTCCTTTTGTTATTTACATGCTACACTATTTATAAGGAATTTTTTCATTCGCGTTTTTTCCTAATTTTGCTCTATATCACTGTTTTCGCTTGGTAGGGGGATTTCATTGATCAGGAATCAAAAATAACATAAAAATTTAATTTAATTCTAATTCAACAAGTTTTGGTAAAGACAGATTAGACTGACTTTATGATTAGACTGATTTAATGATTAGGCACTTGTGATGGGAAGCATCAAATCTCTAATCATGGTCATATTGTTATATCCAAAACTAAACTCCAGTATTATGTATTACCTTTGACGATTTATTTTGCCTAATTTGGCCGTGGCTAAAATATTTGTTTTCCACCATAATGACTTTTTGATCAACCGATTATCCTTATTTGGCCAACCACAGATGATGGTAGACTACCAGAAACCGGTATTTACTATTTAATAATTAAATAACCAATGTGAAAATAAATAGCATGCAAGGAACAAGAAAAATAGCATCGGAGGTCCTAGTATCTGTGGCACTTGCGCTATTAGTAATATATATTCTTGATGTCGGTGTTTCGATGTTAAGTCATTCAGAAGATGGCTTTTTGCCTCTCTCAGCCAAAGAAAGAGGGATGATTTTTGGCGGTGGATCGATTTTGTTATTTGTAATTTCGTTCGGGATTGGCATAAATGTGGCATCTAGACTTCTAACTGTTTTATTAATCATTGGCGGTGCTATCATGGGTACTTCCGTGCTGATATCGTCATTTGTAGTCCCAACACAAGATAGTAATGGCACGAATTCATCGTCCGATAGCGGACAGTCGCAAATTTTGGCACCCCAATTCATTGGGATAATCGTAATAGGGTATATTATTATGGGGATGGGAATCCTTAGGGCATTAAGAAAAAAATAGAATGGGGAAGCCTACTATTCCTCCTATTGTTTTGTCTATTCCTAAATTAAAAGAGACACCATGATTTTCTAAAATTTGATATATATTGATAATGATGTGCTATTAAGACTGACTCTATTTACCTTAACATGTCATAATTCCGTTTAATATCGGACTACTCGTGCTGTACATCACTATCTTTAGATTCCTTTGAACCTATATCTTGTTTTCCCACCCTGGTTGTTTACTATTCATCATTGAAAAAGACATAACGATATATCGACTTTTCATGTTTTACTACTTTGTATGGATCGCATAATATGCCAATATTTTGATTTCCCTATTAGAATTATCCATAATCTGTATACGGTTACAATCTAAGATCATTAGTACATATGACTCCAAGTAAATTGCAAGTATGTTTTTCAAAAATCATCAGGTCGTCAAATAAATAAAACTCAACCTGTACATAATTTCGTTTGTTCTTGTGTACCTATATTTGATAACAATAACTGGTATTTGTATTGTGGTAATAAGATCAGTTATTCGAATTATTGTGTCTATACATTAGCTTGCTCTGCTATGATCTTTCCAACCATTAATCTCGAGTAATTAGCATATGGCATATAGTGGCTACTTTGATTTCGAGAGGTTTTTTTTCTTTTCTAAGATCATGTTATTAGCTATGTTAATATAGTTTTTATCAATTTCAGTACCAATATAGTTTATACCAAGTTCGATGCATGCCAATGCAGTATGTCCTATACCTATAAAAGGATCATATACTATAAAGTCTTTATTAGAATATCCATGAAGTTTAATACAAAGACTAGCTAGTTTCTCAGGAAAAATGGCTGGATGTGATCTGCTGGACTGGATAGTCGGATAAGATATGAACCAAACGTTCCCTCTGTCTCTCCTATCCTGTTCTACTGATTTCCATCTTTTGATGTTGGATTTATCTTGATAGGGAACACCTATTGATAGTTTTTCTAAATTGATGTTTCCTGTTTTAGTAAAGTGAAAAATGTATTCGTGTGTATTAGTTAAATACCTGCTACTTCTGATCGGTTTGAAATGACCTATCGAAAAACCAGTTTTGCAAATCTGGTTATTATTTCCCATGTCTTCCTTTTCAATGGATATGGATTTAATCCAGTGAATGGTGTTTTGCAACTTATAGCCTGCAGAAATAAACTTGTTTAAAACAAGGTACGGGACCAGAGGTTCAGCCGAGGTTCCACTGATATTGAGAAAAAAGGATCCATTAGGTTTTAGAATCAAAAAACTCCTTTGAGCTACATCAAGCAGCCAATCTAAGTAATCATCAGTCTTTTTGCTATCGTGATAGGAGCTATAGTTTTTTCCAATGTTGTACGGGGGTGAGGTAATGATAATGTCTATCTTGAATCTATCCTCTTTTCTAATTTTTTCCATAAACAAATTACAATCTTCGCAATAGATCTGATTAATTGTAATCAATCAGCTCTAATATACTATGGCGCTTTTAAAATTTTTTTACTAATCTTAGATATTTTTGTTATATGAGAGTGATACTAATCTCAAGGTAGCCATAGGAGAATAAGACCAGGACTTGAGCGGAAAGTCATCTAGAAGACACCTTAATCTTTTTACTCATCATAGAAAATTATTTCTAATTGGTTTCCATTAACAAATCAATTTCCGATAAGTAAATTTGTGTAATTAACTCGACTTTTTCTTCTTCTACTACTTCTACTACTTTAGTTGACTCTTGTATATTTCAAAGATGTCTTTGACTGTCGTAGCATCCTCAGCAGACTTATCTCCTCTAATTTTCCCAGTAAATTTTGGAAATCTAAGTGCTAGGCCATATCCAGGCTTCGTTCTATTAATTGCAGTTGTATAAACAGGGCTCAAGGTTATTTCAGGGGAAATAATTTCTAGAACTATTTTGGGTTCAAACCATGTATCCATTTTTGTATTTCCAGATTCCACTCTAGAATGTTTATGTTTGATGATGTGCTTGTTAAGTTTGTCTGATATGTCTAGGAGAACATTATCAGTAAATCCAGTTCCTACTTTACATATAGTACAGAAGATATCCCTCTCTGCGTCGTATGTAGCTAACAACAACGCCCCGTATTTTCCAACCCTTCTTCCCTTCCCATGCAGTGCCCCTACTACTACCAGATCAACCGAATCCGTAACTTCTCCAGAATACTCTTTCTTTAATTTCATCCAAGCCCATTCTCTGGCTCCGGCCCTATACTGGCTACTGGGGTTCTTTACCATAATCCCTTCGCAACCATTCTTGATCGCCTTTTCCGTGTAGTTTTCTATTTCTTCAATTCTTGAAACTTTGATTTGATCTATTAGTTTAATTTTATCACTCATTTTCTTCGTACCAAATATTTTTACAAGTAACTTTCTACGTTCGAGAAGGGGTAGGCGAGTCTTGTCAAGGCCATTATAATACAGCAAATCAAATAAGTTCAATATTACGGGATAAGCCGCAGTAATTTCTTGAATATTATACTTTCTTCTTCTTCGCATTAAAGTTTGGAAGGGAAGATACTTATTGTTTGCAGGATTAATTGCAACGACTTCCCCCTCTGCTATCAAATCTTTAGTCTCGATTTTATCTAACGCCGTTAAGATATCAGGAAAATTTGAAGTTACATTTTCCAAGCTCCTGGTAAATAATTCTATCTTTTTTCCCTTTTTATGAATTTGAATTCTTTCGCCGTCGATCTTGAATTCTGCCAATGCATCGCCATTGATTTTTTCCAGGGCCTCTGATGGATTCGACACTCTTTCTGCGAGCATTGGTCGAATGGGGATAAATAAGGAAATGGAGATCGACCTAATATCCTCAAGTGATCCTTTGGCTAATATCAATGCAATCTTTCCTAAATCACTAGAAACGTTATAGGCCCTTTCTAATATTCGTCTGTTTTTTTTATCACCGGTGAAGGTTAGAGCTATTGCATCAAGAAGAGTAAAGTTTGCAATACCCAACCTTAAATTTCCTAGAATCAGTTTGACTATGAATTTAGCTTCAAGATTGGAGGAGTTGTTCAATAAACTCACAATGAACCTGAGTTTAACGTCTAATGATCCTGTCCCGGATACATTGGTAATCTTTAATAATGTTTCGAATACGTTCTCGATAGTTAGTAGTTGATGGATTAATGTGGTTTGTATCTTGCTTGTTAAGATATTGTAAGCGACTTCTCCCAAATCTCCCATATCAGAATATTTGTTTTGGATTTCCTTAAGTGAATGACCACTTACAAGTGACAGAGATTTAATTATCAGTTTATCGGCAATTCCCAATTCACTCGATTCATAATCAGGTCCTAGTTTCCCTTGAATTAGATAAACTATTTTATCAATTATGTCAGTAGGTGTTTTTTTTAATATTGATACTAGATGATCAGTAAGTTCTAACCTACTAGTAGTTTTCTCCATTGTTGCAAAGGTTTCAGCTAGTTCCAGAAAATTCACTAGAGAATCCTTATAAAATTAGATTATTAATTTTTGTGTCGCAATTATTGTTGAAAAGTGAACCTGCTATTGTTGTTATATCCAAACTAAATTGACATACATCACCAAAAGGATAAGCATTTGACTAGATGATAGTTTTTATACGAAGTAGATACACGCTATTATATCAAAATGAGTAGCGTAAGTGAGATAATGTCCTTTAGGGAGCCATGGACAATAGCTGCATATTCCAATAAAACTGCTCGCGATGTAGCTGCTATTCTAACCAAAAATCGTATAGGATCCTTAATTGTGATAGATAAGGACAATACGCCTATCGGAATTATTACTGAAAGCGACTTGGTCAAACGGGTTTGTTTGGAGAATTATAATGCCGATAAAGTTCTCGTCGAAGAGATCATGTCATCCCCATTAATTACTGTCATGACTTATGATTCAGTTGATACGGCGTCGAGAATCATGCTTTCAAATAAGATCAAGCGATTACCTGTTTTAGAGGCCGATAACCGCATCATTGGGATAATAAGTGTTACTGATATTACTCAACATCTTGCCAAAATACTGCTTGATGATTATAATAGGCATAGATCGTTGAAGAAAATCCTGGAAATGAACGACGTATCAAATTAAAAATAAATGTTTGAACTGTTTTCTATATCGTAATTACGAGATATGTACAACTCTGGTAATATCTTCAAGAATTCTATAAAATGGAAGGAAAGGATTTTTTACAAATTTCAATCACCCATGTGTAATGGTGACGCGCTAGACAACTGTCGTTGAAAACTCAAATTGCGAGTAGAGGGTAATAATGGGATGTTCTATCCCTTCTTGCTATTGAATTGTTATTCAAATATTGAATTAAATCCAAAATAGGTTTAAGGGGGGGGGGTGTCAAAGCGGTAATCCAAATATTTGTTGTTAACATATACTTCATCCACGGGGATACAACATTATACAATTAACACAGAGACTATAATGCCATTGCACTTGTTTGAAAATAATGTTGAATGGAAATGGTTAAATTATGTTTATAATTTTTATTAATAAAATGCCTTGGTAGCTCAGCCTGGCTAGAGCGTTGCCTTGGTAAGGCAAAGGTCGCGGGTTCAATTCCCGCCCAAGGCTTTCTTTTTAGACCAAATAAAAGTCAATTTGAGAAGTTTGATGATCCTGTTAACGATGTATCGATCTTACAAATTCAGTAAGAATATTACCAAATTCAGTAAGAAATACTCCTGATACCCTTCGAATTGATTGGGATGGATTGGTTAAGATTCTTCACGTAAGAAAGCATTTAAAACACACTCTTGATAAACCAAATTCAATGCAATTTTAAACAAACTATTTTAGGTTAGGATTGAAATTTTGAACTAAAAAAATCCGAGAAGCATTTCAGTGCTACATGTGATAACACTGAAAAATATAGAAATGACATAACTATTTTATGATCTTTATGGCTATTTACTTTGTACGCTTCGGCGCTAAGATGGGTGCCCTAATTGCTGGTAAATTAGGGTGGGAAAGCCTAGTATTTCGGCTTCTTGATAATTTGTACTTTGTAGTAGGGTATCCTATAATAGCGAACGTAGCCGATAATGATGAGATCTGAAGACATGGTTGGTATGACAGTCGCATCTTTTACCATCATATCCTTACATAATATTTTTAATAAAATACGACTCTATACATGACTACCATTTTACTACCAAAGCTCATCTCTATAGTTTCCCTCATTCTTTCAAAGAGGCACTGATAATCTTATTTTGATACATCGGATTGATAACTCAACAAAAGGCAAATGAAAATATCCACATAGATATATTTCATTGAGAATATCCCATCATACCTAATTAATGTGGTTCTGATATTAAGGAGCTTGTCCAACCCGCAAGCAATCCTGATTAATCACGGACATAAATCTTTTTGACAATGCATCCGAAGTTAGAATATGACAAGTGCTACCGACCATTTCTCTTCAAAATCCCGAGAATATTCTTATTCTAGACCGTTCTATCCCAACCTCCTTTTTGAGTTTCTGCAAGAGATAACTCCCAACAAGCATATTGCATGGGATTGCGCTACAGGAAATGGACAGGCAGCCATCGGTCTTTGCAGATACTTCAGGAATGTGATAGCCAGTGATGTACGTAAAAATCAAATAGCCAATAAGTTCAACAGGAACAACTTTACTTATGAGGTTTTTTCCGCAGAGAAACCCAACATCCAAGATAACTCAGTTGACCTTAATACAGTAGCCGAAGCGATTCACTGGTTTGACTTTGAGAAGTTTTACAGGGAAGTTACAAGGGTAAGCGGGAGAAATGCAATAATAGCAGTATGGTCTTATGGCATACACAAGATTCACACCGAAATTGACAAAATTAGTGAAAGACTGGATGTAGATGGAGAAATCCTTGGAAGCTATTGGCCAAAGGAGGTCAAATATGTCAAAGAAGAATACAAGACAATACCTTTTCCATTTAAAGAAATTTCAACACCACGATTTGAGATGAGTGTATACTGGAGTCTTGATGACCTCATTAGCTATATTCAAACATGGTCTGCAGTAAAGAGATTCCAAATAGAGAAAAAATGCGACCCGATGAGCTCGGTTAGGCAAGACTTGAATAAATTGTGGGGTAACAAAGATGAGCAAAAACTTGTAAAATGGATTCTAAATCTCAGGGTAGGTATTATCCAGAGTTGATCTCAGGTTTTTGGTCACAATATATACATCGCCAATATGATCATCGATCTGATACATCTTACTTGAATAAGGCTTATGCCAGTGTTAGGGATAATAAAAAGGCTAAATGACATTGTGGACACTATACCATCTGAGGACCAGAATTTTATTCCTAGATAATATCAAAATGTTACTACAGGTATTTCTAGGCTATTCAGTCAAAGTAACAAGATTACACAGAATTAATGTGCACATTGATTATGGCTTAACTTATTTATCCGACTTCTGGTTTAAAGAAATTGAAAACAAAAACCTTCCAAGAAAGCATGGATCCAATATTCTTGGATATATCTAAATTTTTCATAATATCTTCTCTATCTCCTTCAATAATAATTTGATTCACATTTGTTTCTCTTGTCTGTCTTTTTTTATACATTATGTCCAATTTATTAACTTTAAAAAGGGGAATTTCTGTTGTTACTTGTCTAAAATCTATTGTATTTGTTGTTTGGTCGAGATACATGGGAATTGCTTTTCCTATCCTTAATAAAGGCAATAATCGTAAATAGATTCCAATTCCAAATAGATATTTGTAATATGTACCTTTGTCGGCTACTGGTCTGAAACCACCCTCATGATTACACATTTTCTATACTTTATTTCATCAAGCGACAAGGTCTAACCAAAATTTTTATCAAGTATTGAGCATTGCTGATATTCTTTAAGAGGGATATCTGGGATTTGATTTCCATTCTGCCTCTTCCCTGTATTGATAATCAATTAGTCAAGAAATCGAAAATGTTTATATTGTCATATAAATATTCATTGATAATTTGAATAAGATAAATTCTATTTCAAAACGAAGTGTAGTGTTTGCTCATTGTTTGGGTGGTGTGTTGGTATTACTTTTAATTAGTATGGGTGTACCTACCTTAAATGCCCAAAACTCTGGGGAAAATCTCCAATCCTCTGTACAGATATCAAAATCATCCACGAATTCTTATCAAATCGTAAATGAAACCGCTTACATAAAACCATTTTTTGATACATCGTATATAATTAGTGGAAGTAGTAACTTGTTGAATAACTCGCAGAACATTATTAACTCGACAATTATTAATGACTTCCTTTCTTCACCTACTGCAGGCTATATAATGCAGCAAAATAATTCTTCTAATTCAACCTCTAATGCAACAAATGTATTGCCTGCCCTACCAAATCCTTTTGTTGATCAAGAAACGATCAGCGCTACGATCCAACAACAACTGTCTGACGCAATTAACTCTGCAATAGATATTGATTATTCTGAAGTAGATATAGAGTGCACCTTTGGAAACAAGATCCAGGTTTGGAAATGTGATGTGTATAGCCTACCAACTTGATTTTTGAATTTGCTAATCAACCTAATAATTCAAAATCCAATTCCATTCTTCTTAATTTATGACAATAATGTTCTTTTAAAATATACCTTCTTCGATCTAAAATTGGCTCGTGCAATGTATCTCCATCTGACTAGTATTTTTGGATAGAAAACTTCCATTTAAAGTTCTGATCTGCTATGAACTGATTAGGTTTCTAGATATACCTTTTTTATTTTCGGAACCAGCCATAAACGATAGGTGTTTGAAACATATCATATACATCTGGGCCGGATTTTTCTTTCTATTCTTGTATTGAGCAAATAATTGGGTAATCGTCTTTCAGTGGTATTCTATTATACTTTCTGGTAGTTAGGTTTAGAATGAATACATTTAGATTAATTTCACTCTAGTTTGATTTTGGAAAGTGAACAAATTACTCAACATTTTAATGAGTCAAACCCTATCAAATTAAATTTCAGCGATATTCCTACCAAGTCAAGACTTTTTCAATTCATGATATATATATTAGTGTTCTAAAATTAACTTTAATCGGGCGGGGGTTGTAGAGCCTGGCCAAATAAATAATAATATTTTGGAGACGCGGGACTTAAGATCTATATAAGGGATCCCGTCTCTTAGGGGTCCGTGGGTTCAAATCCCACCCCCCGCACCTTTCTAAATTGCTTTTCTTCCAAGATTTAAGCTTGGTTCAGTCTACTAAATTTATTTTGACTTATTGAAGTCGTGTGATTTGCTTACATTTATTACTCAATTTGCAAAGTCTATGAAAAACTAAGACAAATTTTTTGGCTAATAATTTGTTAGTGTATTTGAAACAAAACCTTTGAGATGAATACTTTGATATTTCATTAAAGGTGAGGTTACGAAAATAAATTAATGATATAAATTGATATGTTTGTCCAGAGGACCTGACGAATAATTTGATGATTTATTTCAGGGCCTAAATCAGGGCCCTGCTACTGTTATTTTTGAGTTAAGTTTGTCATTTTCTTTTTTTGGATCTATTGTATTCTGCCATTAACTTTACTAAATTGATATGGAACCTGTTATCGTTGGCAAGTTCAGGATGAAACGACGTTCCCAAGATGTTATTTTGCCTGACGGCTACTATCTTTTTATCATATTCTGCAATAATTTCTACGTTATTGCCGATCTCAGTTATTGCCGGACCTCTTATAAAAACTCCATTAAATCTTCTTTCACCTAAATAAGGTATATCTAATTCCGACTCAAAGGATTCATGCTGACGTCCAAAGGCGTTACGCTCTATCGTAACGTCCAGAACTTTTAATAATGCCTGTTTTGTTTCGCCTATAGTTTTATCATATGCCTTATTCGATAGCAGTATGAGTCCTGCACACGTTCCTAATATTGGCAGGCCCTCTTGGATCTTTTTTCTGATTAAATCTGGTTGAACTCCTTGCAAGAATAAGAGCATGCCTATGACTGTGCTTTCACCTCCTGGAATAATTAGCCCATCAATTTCATCTAAATCATGCAAATCTTTCATATAGATTACCGTGCCTTCAATTTCAAGTTCTTCAAATGATTCTTTAATCGCGTTTGAATTTTCTTCAATATCGCCTTGAATGCTAAGGATACCTACTTTTAAGATAGGGTTCAAACCGAAGGTCCTCTCTCTTGCATTCGCAGTTCTAAATTTTTAGTGTCTAATCCGATAAGGGATTTTTTTTCATCTACCATCTTTTGAGCCTCCAAGACCTCTTTTTCATTATCATAAAATGTAGTGGCCAATACTACTGCTTTTGCCCTTAACGATGGGTCTTCTGATTTGAATATCCCTGAACCGACAAAAACACCATCACAACCTAATTTCATCAGGAAAGAGGCATCAGCGGGAGTAGTAATACCGCCAGCTGCAAAGTTTACTATGGGAAGCCTTCCTAATTTGCCTACTTCCAATGCTACCTCCATCGAGACCATATAATCCCTAGCGAGTTTTATTATTTCTTGATAATCGTTATCCAAATAGGCTGCTCTTAATAACCTTATTTCTTTATTCAATTTTCTTATATGATTTACCGCTTCAGCAACATTTCCGGTTCCAGGTTCACCTTTAGTTCTTATCATTGAGGCCCCTTCCTCTATTCTTCTTAATGCCTCACCCAAATTCTTTGCACCATTTACAAAAGGTGTGGTAAACTCCCACTTCCAAATGTGATTTTCTTCGTCAGCCGGGGTTAATACTTCGCTCTCATCTATCATGTCTACTGCACAAGTTTCGAGCATTTTAGCTTCGGAGTAATGACCTATTCTACACTTTGCCATGATAGGGATTGAAACGGCATTCATTATCTCTTCAATCGTTCTTACTCCAGCTGTTCTTGCTACCCCTCCTGCCTTTCTAACGTCATAAGGCAATTTGTCTAAAACCATCACAGCCACCGCTCCCGCTTCTTCTGCTATTTGAGCTTGTTCAACATTTGTTACATCCATAATTACTCCGTGTTTTTGCATGTGGGCAAAGCCCCTTTTTACTAAGATACTCCCCCTTACAACTTTGTTGTCTCCTTCTGTCGAGACCTTTTGACCCTTCATTTTTCTGTTAGAGGGTATTAATGAAATAGCCACATTTTTTTATTAAATAAAACGATATATAGGTATATTTTTTCAATAAGGATTAGCATTTCAGGCAAAAAAAATTTTGATTTTTGCTGTCTATTTATCAAATAAGACTTTTATGACTAAGTTTTGGAAATATTTGGAAAATTATAATTACAATTTACTAGTCTTAAATCGTCAAACTCAATAGCAAAATTTAAAAAGGAACCGTCTTTATTACAAATAATGACTTTACCAAAAGGGTATAAACCTAGTGCACAAACTGGATCGGGCAGTAGTAGTGGTAGTAGTGGTAGTGGTAGTAGTAGTGGTGGTAGTAGTAGTGGTTCCTCAGGAGCAAGCAGAGACGAAATCGAACGTATGATTGGCCGTAGAGTCGAAAATATGAGAGGTATTATTGTTTTGGGCTTTATATTATGTTGGGTGGCTACAGCTGGTGGTGTCTATGTTGGTGTTACTGTGTATCCATGGGCATATCCGTTACCAAGTGGCTTATATGCTCTATCTGTTTTAACAGTTATTGAAGTTTTGGGGATGTTTTGGATGCTGAAAATAGCTGGTGAAAAACCAGTAAGGATGTAATATCCTCCATTTTATCTTTTTAAGTTCAAATATTGTAGTCATTTTTAATGGTTTTGAAATAGTCATAATCAAATTATTTGCTCAAGTAATTATAGATTTTTGAAAAAATATACACAAAATCTTATATACTACCTATAAGAACAGCATAATAATGGTCTGGTTAAGACGTACAACTCACTATTTGTTCATAGTTGTTGTTGCAGTAAATAGTACGTTGCTTACAATCAACGCAGGAGATTATATCTTCTATACTGACTGGGCATGGACATCATTCGTTGTATTCTCGATTTCTCAATCCACAATGCTTGTGGTAGGAGCTATATACTATATGTTGTTTACCGGTGTCCCTGGCACGGCTACGTATTATGCAACTATTATGACGATTTATACATGGGTTGCCAAAGGAGCATGGTTTGCATTGGGATACCCGTACGATTTTGTCGTGGTCCCTGTTTGGATACCCTCTGCTATGTTGTTGGATTTGGCGTACTGGGCAACAAGAAGAAACAAACACGCGGCAATATTAATTGGTGGTGTATTGGTAGGAATGTCACTTCCACTGTTTAATATGATTAACTTATTGCTGGTTGCTGACCCATTAGAAATGGCATTCAAATATCCTAGACCCACATTACCACCATACATGACTCCAATTGAACCACAGGTAGGAAAGTTCTATAACAGTCCTGTTGCGTTGGGCGCAGGAGCTGGAGCAGTGCTTTGTGTACCTATAGCGGCCTTGGGTGCAAAACTCAACACTTGGACTTATAGATGGATGGCTGCATGGAGTAAGTGGGACTAGATCCCTTTTTTTATTTTAGAAATTATAGATTTTATTTAAGTAATAAGTAATAAAGAACCTTTACATAAAAATTTGTTTACATAAAAATTTGAACTCTCAAGACTAATCTTTAAGCCTAATTTGAGGGAATAGTTCATTTAATAGTTTTATTAGGGTATTGATGAAGGGTCAAATGAGTCTGTCATTAAATTGACTTCAAATTTTGCTTTCCATGAAGGGTATACAGAGTTATATTTTCCTACTATATAGTTGATGTTGGAACAATATTTATTGGCAAATCATTTTGGATTGATCAAAAAGGATCCTCAACTATTATTTTATTCTTTTTATATTCATAAAAAAGAAAGAATGGACTATTTATACTCAACATTCTAGGAGCACATTCAAACCACAATATCATTGTATTGAAAGAGGATGGCATCTGGAATTCAATACCTCAGAATTTAGGACTCTTATCAAGGTTAAACAAATACAAAAGCCATTCATAGTAACCACATATTTTGAATACATTCGCCATACCGCTGAATGGACGAAAAATAAACTTCTTTTTAAAGGTTCATTGATATATAAAGTGAAGAATCTTGATAACTCCTTTTCTCTTGACCATCTAAAAAAACGACACCAATGTATGTTATTGAGGGAATAACCAATTATATCTGCATGTATGTATCAAGGATTTGCTTATATGATATTGGTTGGTCCATTCGCCAAAATATGATCTGAAAGGATGAATCAAACGTTGAACTTTTAAACAGTTTGTACTCATTTGTTGGCATATTAGAATAAGTAACGAAAATTTTAAAAAGC
>WHSX01000004.1:0-23443 GCA_009379865.1 Candidatus Nitrosocosmicus sp. | reverse complement strand
TAAGTGACAGAAATTACATCATATAGTCCAATGCTATAAAAATTATTAACAAAATACCAATCTATTAACGAGTTTAATATCATATGGACCAGTATTCAATTTGGTGGAAAAAAATCAAAGTATTGTTCTAGACTTTTGATACGTATACCATCAATTCTAAGGTGATAATCTATGAGGGCGTCAAATAACCAAGGAGGTAAACTCAATTGCTAATAGTGGAATTAAACTATAATGGATTTCACAGCGGTTAACCAATCATCATTGCGAAAAAATTTTTCTATCTTGTATGAATATCCGTTGTTTTACAGAGTATTATATCGAGGCCAGAAAGATGTTTTCACCAGAAGCAATCTCTAACATGTAAATAGTAAAATATGAATTTTTGGAGATGAGCTCTAATGCAGTAACAAGTCATCTAGTTTTAAGCTCATCGATCAATCTATCTATATTAATATTTGGATTCCCGTTTTCATCTTTTATTGTTTGCAGTGCTGGTGGATATTCCTTGTAATTGTCAATTCTGCTTTGTAGTCTTTCTTCATATGTCGGCGTATTCTTATTTTCATAGAATACCCCAACAGGAATTCTATTTTCCCATTCTTTTGATTTTTCAATTGCTTTGATTATCTTGTTAGATGAATCCTCATCATTATCTACTACCCCGTTGTAACCTTCTTCCTCCAGCTTGTATATCTTGGGAATTCTTATTGAAGGATTATTCTCATCTAGAGTAAAACTTTGATACCATTCCTTTGTGTTTATATCATTATATGTAGGACAAGGCTGTAATACGTCAATAAAGGATAAACCAACATGCTCGATCCCCTTTTTGATTACCTCCTTTAGATGCTTTATGTCATACGAGTATCCTCTTGCTATATATGTGAAACCACTGATACAAGCCAATGCTATAGGATTAATGCTATCATTTACATTGGGTTGAGGCAAAGATTTTGTCTTCATCCCCAATTTTAGGGTGGGAGATGCTTGTCCCTTAGTTAATCCATAAACTCCGTTATTGTAAATAATATATGTGATATCTATATTTCTTCTTCCTGAATTTACAAAATGTCCTGAGCCTATTCCTAATCCATCTCCATCACCACCAACAGCTAAAATTTTCAAATTCGGATTGGCCAATTTGGCTCCTTGAGCGAAGGGCAAGACTCTGCCATGTAATGTGTGTATTCCAAATGTATTAATAAAATGAGGGGTTTTACCCGAACATCCAATACCGGAAAAAATTGCAGCTTGATGCGGGGGTATTTCTAATTCATAAAGAGACATTTGTATTGCATTAAGTATCCCAAAGTCTCCACAACCTGCACACCAGTCGTTATGAACCGGTGTCTTAAAATCGACTAATTTATACTCCATCTTTTAGTACAACTCTCCTTTCAGATTGGTTATTTATTATGTTTATTAAAGAATTGTAAATTTCAGTATGGGACATTGGTCTACCATTATATTTTAGTATGTTATGATCTGATTGCAATTTTGTATTCTGTTTTATTAGAACGTCCAATTGAGATAAATAGTTCATCTCAATAATTGTTATTATTGTTTCAATGCTTGATGATGTATCGTCAATAGTATTCAATTTTTCTATTTTATTATCTATAATCTCTTCCAAAAGTCTTGCTGGAAAAGGATTTAATAATTTGATTTGAAGGTACAGGAATTGAATTGTATCATCTGCTTCAGTAATTTTTTCTAGTGAATCTAGTATTGCCCCTTTCGTGGATCCCCAACTAACTATTACTATTAATTTTTTTACGTTACCGTTTGTATTATTTTCAAATTCGATCGTAATTTGCTCTTCTTTGGGTATTCTACTCCGTATTAATTCTAACTTCGACAGCCTCTTTTCCATCATGCTGATCCTTGTTTCTGGGTCTTCGGTTATATGACCCATTTCGTCGTGTTCATCACCAGTATTCCAAAATATTCCATTTTCTGTTCCCAAAGGAACACGCAGGGAAATCGGATCCCCGCTCAATTTGAATCTTTTAAAATGATCTGTAAAACCTTGTTGTTTGATATCTATCGAATTACCCTTTGATATCTTACCCCGTTCTATCTTCAGATTTTTATACTCAAATGGATTGCAAGTAATGATGCTATTGGAAAGATACTTATCTAACATGTGGATAACTGGCGTCTGGAATATATCTGCATAATTGAATACTCTAATAGTATCATAGAAGCTTTCTTCGATGTCTCCAGAGGAATATACTATCCTTGGAAATTCGCCATGTCCTGCACTAATTGCAAATAAGAGATCTCCTTGCTCTTGCCTTGTGGGCAGTCCAGTTGATGGTCCAGCTCGTTGATACAAACTAACCAGTAAAGGAACTTCATTTATTCCTGCCCATCCTAATGCTTCTGCCATGAGCGAAAATCCTGGCCCTGAAGTAGTAGTGCAGGCTCGTACACCGGTTAAAGCCGCTCCTATAGCCATGGTTATAGCGGCAATCTCATCTTCTGTTTGAATTACTACCACTGATCCACTATTTTTATCATTTTGATCTAGAATCTGGTTTGATTCTAGATATTCACTATCATCGGTAGCTGGCGTAATAGGATAGTACGTTTGAAACCTACAGCCGGCCACAATTTTTCCTAGAGGGGAAGTCTGATTCCCTTGTGCAATAATGGAATTACTATTCACTTCATTATGGATCTTGGTTACAAATGAAAATTTTTCTGGGATCGCCCCGAATTTCTCCTTAACATAAGAATATGTGAAATTAGCCGCTTTCACATTGAGTTCTGCTATCGTTGGTTTGTTAGCAAATGTGTCTAATATCCCTTGCTCCATAAGGGGGATATCAAAATCTAAAACCGCCAATGAAGCTGCAAGTGACATTACGTTGGTAATCCTTGCTAATTTGCTTAGGGAATGATCTTGAATCTCCTCCGAAAACCTGCTTATTAATTTAGCATATGGTAATTCTACGAGAATAACCTTTCTCTCTTTGAGCTCCTCTATTATTCCCGCAAGACTAAATTCTTTGTTCTTGCTCTTTAAGATATGCGATATTCTCTTTTCGGATGATTTATCTAATGTGTGTATATCTTCAATTTTCTTTCCTACAACATCCGGATCATAAATCAATATTCCGCCTTTTATTAGGAATGGGGAATGTCTTACTATTGTTTCAGCATCAAATGTTACAAGAATATCAATATCATCAACAGGAGACCTCACAACTTGATTTGAAAATCGCACAGAAAAGTAGCTATGTTCTCCTTTTATGTTCGAGTGGTATTCTCTCTTTCCAAATACATTCAAACCCGACATCGCTATAGATTTTAGAAATATGTGGGACGCTGAATCTACTCCGCTTCCTTGAGGCCCACCAATAACCCAAGAAATGGACTCTCTAGAAATAACCATTAATTATACTAATATTAGCACTTGATCTTATTATAGTTTCAACCCATGTAAATTGAAAAGTTCGTTCAACCGCCAGTCATTGAATCATGAAGACAACACTCACATTTATCTCCTCTTCCACAGTAAGGGCATACGCACATGCAAGCCTCAAGAACATTTCCACAAAGATCACACATAACTGTATCTTCGCTTTCATTTAACTGGAAATCAGTTCCTTGATTCAATAACCTATTTTAATCAGATCATCGTATTAATACTTATACCTTGGCTTGAATGGAATTTGTTCAAGAACTTGGAGTTAAATTTTGCCATGAGAGTATGATTGTATTGGATTATTCCCACCAGTTGGTTCGAGTGAAAAGATCTTTGTCTAGGATGAAGAAATTGTTTCTGTTTGTTATAACATTGAATCCCTAACAAAACTCATCGATTCAATTGATAGATTGAAAAAACCTATATGATTTTATATTTCAAACATGAAATTTACAAGGTATTAAAATGTTAGCTAGCTCACAACACCTTAGATAAAATCCTAACCAATGGTTGACAATATCATAAATCACGCTAAAAATTACTCTAAATGAAATATTAAAGATTAATCCATATCGCAATCATTTATTTCCATTAAATTACACCCTAAAAACCATGAAGGGTTTCCTTATTATAATTCCTAAACCTTGGATTCATGATATTTGATATTTGATATTTGATATTTGATATTTGATATTTGGAAACCAATCTTTTTCGTAATTATATTAGTATCCATTCAATAGGAAAGGATCTTTTTCATCTATGTAATTTTTAATCTTCTAATACGAATTGGGTGATATGTCTTCGTATGTTATAGAAATTCGACAATGTTTGATTATTATTATAAAAAATTGATGTTTCACTATTAGAGGATACAGCAAACTTTTTATCTATGTAAGAAGTGGAATCCCTAGATGAAAAAGAAGAGCGGCAACAAACCCGCGATGGTGTTTCTAATTGTAACTTTTATTGCAGGAGCATCCATATTAGCTAGTATTATTGCACTACTTCCAATGGCTGATGGTCACGGAGTTCAAGCTCAGCTTCAAAGTAGATTCGTCAGAATCAACGATGAAGCTTTTTCAGCTCAATCCCTCAACACTGGTGACACATTGGTAGTTACAGGCGAACTTCAAAGTTTGGTAAATAGAGATATGAGAGGTTGGATATCACTTTTCAGCGAATCTACTAATGCTGGAAACAGATGGGAATTCGTAAGTCGAGACCCACCAGGAAACATCCTTGAAATTGCACCACAAGAAACCATTCCATACCGAATTGAAGCAAAGGCCTTAGAACCTGGGATATATCACGTTCACACACAACTCAATCTTGCAAATGTAGGTCCCGGTTTGGGTCCAGGTCAAACTATTCAGGTAGTTGGTGAACCAATACTTAAACCAATTCCATGGAACAACATAATATATCAGAGCATAATTATTGCTGCTGGGCTTGGAGTAACATTTGCTACAAGACCGTGGCAAGTAATTTAACCTATTTTTTTTCATAATTCAATCATAAATTGTAATGTTTCGTAATAATCTTGGTTGAAAACTACTGGTAAATATTTGGAGCTTTGCAGCTATTTAATCAACATCTTAATTATCAGAAAAAATTTATAAATACTATTTACGTCAAAACATTAGATTTTGCATAAGTTATGCTGTTACCTTATGCTTTCTTGATGCTCTTATGAGACGGATTTTATTCAAAATTGTAGTGAAAAAGTTCTTACTTTCCATTTCTATGTATTTATTTTAACACAATTATTTTTAAATCTTTTGTGAATGCTATATCGTCAGCCACTAGTTACGCCTTAGATCAAAAATTAATATCAATGGTATGTCATATGACCACTAAGAGAAATCTTTTTTTATTTAATGGTTAAGAAACTGTTATGCAAGAAGTGGTAAGTGAAATCATGTCTAGTCATGTTGTTACGATTAATTCTGATAAATCTGCGTTAGATGCCGCTTTGCTGATGAAAGAAAAAAGGATTAGCTCTCTGATAGTTCAGGATAATGATGAATTGCTAGGAATCATTACAGAGCGAGACTTTGTTAAAAGAGTTTGTGCTAATGATAGGGTGTCATCAGAAGTGAAGATATCTGAATTAATGTCCAAGATCCAGACCTATGCAGCACCAGATACTCCTGTGGATGTTGCGGTTCAACGAATGATCAATAATCGAATAAGGAGATTGCCTGTTATATCAAATGGGAAGGTGATAGGGATCATCACTGTCACTGATTTAGCTAAAGAATTACGCAGAATTATGCTAACTCAAGGGATAGTCGAACTTATTGATTAGATTCAGTTATTTATAATATGTCTACGCTATTTCATCCTGTTACCCGTAACCCTTAATTTGTTATGTGGCACCTTTGTATGCTGTATGATCAATTTTGATAAAAATCTAGTACTTAAAAAATGGGTACCGATCTTTGTGATTATCTTTGCGGTGTCCTCTGTCGTGGGATTATTATTGGGGATCTCTGGATCTCAGATTCTCTCAGCTATTGTTGTATCTTTAATATTAATAACTTCTGCCTTCTTATTCCAAATGCTGGGTCGAAATCGTTTTGACAACCAAAATGACAAAATGGGATTATCAAAGTGTTTGTAAAGGTTTTTCTTATATGGATTGACTGTCGGTTTTTGGCGGGTAAACAGCAGGACACCAGTTGCTAAATATTTGAAATGCTCCTTATCGTTGTACTGTCTAACATCGTGATGATTCTCATTTTCTTGACCTATATTAACGACATTTATGAAGTTTTTCCGCTAAATGGAACTTCGAATCTGAAAATACTACAGAACTATGCATTATCCAAGATAAATGCAGATCGTTTGAGTGTTGGACTCAACCCTGTATCTATAAGTGATAATAAGGCTGCGCAACATCATGCAATTGAAATACAGCAATCAGAGCTTTTATCTCATTGGAGCAAGAAAGGATTAAAACCCTACATGCTATATTCTTTACATAATGGTACCGGTTACGTACAACAAAACATAGGTCAAATAAGCTATGTTAATACTGATGATACCATGAAAGGAATAACATCCCATTCTTTTTGTACTAGTGATTCCAAATTATATTGTGAGCCGTTAGATCCTTTTGATGCAATTGATAAGCTAGAAAATTCTATGATGTACAATGATTTTTTGTGCTGCCATGATGGTCATAAAAATAATATTTTAGACAAACTTCATACAAATGTAAGTATCGGGATAGCATTTAATGAATATTATTTTGTTCTAGTTCAGAATTTTGAAAACAATTATTTGAAATACAATCTCTCAAATGAAGACGACGAGTTTTTGTTGGAAGCAAAAATGCTTGATCCGAAAAAAAATCTGCAGTTAAGTCATATTTCATTCTATTTTGACAACCCACCTAACCCGGGGGAGTACGAAGAGAACAAAAATAAATTAAACTATAGCATGGGTAATCTGGGACTAATCGTAAGTAAACCATTAGATTTTTATGAACAATATGTTCAACCGGAATCTTATCGTATAATTGAAGCAGAAAATTGGGGTATTTACAGTGACATCCTAAATATCTTATTTAAACTTCCTGATGATTTAGAATTAAATAACAGAATGGTTACCATGGTAGTGTACGCTAATAACAAGACTATAAGTCCTTCAATCCTTGACATTGATGATGGGACTTCTCAAAGGCAAATAGTCCCCCTAACTTCATACACCATCCCTAACAAATCTGTTCCAGGGTTTGAATAAGTGTGTAATTTTCTGGCTGGATTCACAACTTTTTTACAATCTTCTTTATTTTCTTACTGTTACAGAGATACTCTCAAGTCTTGACCATCTACTGGTCTGTCCACATATGCTATTTTGCATCCAATTTTAAGAGATAATTAAAAAAAGTGATTTGAAAAGGAAAATTTTGACTCCAAAAATACTTGAAAGTCTTTCAGAATCGATATTTTCTTTTTACCTCTTATTATGACACTCCTTAGCTGCCTCTTCCTGAATATTTTTTGATCTAGTTTAGGCACCTATATTTTAATACGGAATTATATTCTTCTCATTGGGAATGACGGTTAATATCATATGTGGTAAAACAAACTAATTATCGGTGATTATTACGATCAAATTATGCGTAATTATTTTTACACAATATCTCAAACAAAAATTACTTGTAATTTCAATACATCTATTTTTCCATCGTAATCCTTTAAAATTGACCTGAGCGGTTATGGGATTAATATCTACTAGTGAAGATAAAATTGATCATGTTTACATAATTAGGTAATCATGCTGCAGGATCAAATGGAACAAATGAACGAAAAAGGATGTTATTTAATCTTGTTAAGCTCATTTATTTTATCATTAACGAGATTAAACCCTTTCTGCCAGAAATCCTCTTTAGAGATGTCAATGCCCTCATTTAATAATAAATCTTCTGGTTTTTTCGAACCCCCCGACGACAGAATGCTAATGTATTTGGGTATGAATTCTTTACCCTCATTCTTGAATTGTTGATAAAGCGACATTACTAGCAAATTTCCAAATGAATACGCGTAGCAATAGAAAGGTGAATGATAAAAATGAGGGATGTACAGCCATTCGTATTTAAAATCATCAGATACCTTTAATGAATTTCCAAATTGTTCTCTTAAATTGGCCATGTAAATTTCTGATAATTCGTCTATATTTGTAGCACTATTTTTCCCGATCGTTTCATGAGCTGAAATCTCAAAAATTGTAAAATATGCTTGTCTCATAATCGTCGCATAAAAGTCATCTATTTGTTCTGCTAACAAGATTTTCTTATCTGTTTTCTTGACCTGATCCAAAAGCCGATCGTTAAGTATCATCTCCCCAAATACTGATGCAGTTTCTGCTAGTGGTAATGAGGGATGCTGTACGCTTATCGGTTTATCCGCCGCAAGAACACTATGAATTGCATGCCCAAATTCATGTGCCATAGTTGAAATGTCCCTTAAAGTACCGTCAAAGTTCAAAAGTACAAAAGGGTCGACTTTGGGACTGATTGTTGAACAGAAAGCGCCACCTTGTTTATTGTCTTGAAGCTTTGAATGAATATGTTTTTTAGTTACCAAATTTTGTACTATTGTCTTAAACTCCGGATGAAAATCATCAAAAGCATCCAAAACCATTTTAAGAGCTTCTCCAAAAGTAATTTTCTTCTGATTTTGCGTTTTCAGTGGAGCATAAAGATGATATCTCTCTAGTTTCTTAACCTTCAATATCTTTGCCTTTTCCTTGAAATACTGGTGAAAAACTTTAGAGTTAGATCTACATACATTAAGAAGAGCCGTTATTGTCTCATCGCTAATATTGTTTGATAAGTTTCTTACAGAAATTGGTGTTGGAAATCCTCGAAGTAAGACGTATTCATTATTCCAGTTTAAAATTCGGTTGATGTAAATCTCACCTAGGACTCCGCTATTTTTCTTATATGTTAACAATAACGATCTATAGGCAGCAACTCTTTCAGATGATCTAGAACTTCTTACTAAAGAAACCAGCTTTTCCTTATTAGTAATAGTTTTTCTAATCTTTCTAGTTCCTCTTTCTTCAATATACTCAAACTCAAAACCATTTGTCATCCTATCATAAATCTTGATTAACGCACTCATGCCCGTAACATCTAGTATGTTTATTATCTTCTCTTCTGATTCATTCAGAGTATATTTTGACATGGAACGCTCATGCAGTAAATAATCTTTGTAAACATCTGGCGCTCCCTTTATTAAACGATCGGCATTTTCCTCGTCTAACATCTTCTTGAACCATAAATCAAAGAACAGAAGTTTGTTTGATATTTCTGTAGAAAAAATATTTACTTTTGTAACTAATGCACCTATATCGTTCGAAGAGGTATCTTCAGCATACTTCAAATGAGCGTACCCTGCGACATAACTTAAAGATTCTGCAATTTCTTCAGAATCTTTGATTAATTTCATAAAATCAGTTGTAGAAATATCCTGTCCTAAAGATGATTTTTTCTCCTCAAATTTTGCTACTTTAGCATTGATATCATCCAGTGATTTGTTGAACTCATTTTTGATAGGATCATTCAAGAGTTCTGACAAATCCCATACACCTGTTTTCATCTTCAAACCCTTTGACATGGCTTTACCTTGTATTCGTCGGGTTTATTTGTCTTTAAGAACATAAATGAAGAATCAGGGGTACCTGATCATGCCTGCAACGTATGTAAAATTTATTGACTTTCTAATTTCTAAAAATTTTCTTTTGTAGCAAATCATAGGTGCGAATCGCTTGATCCCTTTCTAATATCAAAACGATTTCATTACTGCCAAAAAAAACGTTATTTAGAGTAATTTTATAATTGTTCAAAACATCAAATATATTAAATAACAGTTGTCTTATTCCCACTATGTTATCGGAGAATAAAGTTATTGTAATTCTTGATAATCCTTCAGTTATTTTGCCATTACATTTTTCTGTTAAGGATGTAATTATTTTTCTTGAATTAAACATATCTTCAGTAACTATTCTTATTTTTTCGGTAGTTCGTACCAAATTATAATCCATCAGGGTTTCTTGTGTAAATTCTTCTAACAGGTCATTTACATTCTTGAACGAATTTTGATCACCAAGGTCAATATCGATGATGCTTCCAGTCAGTTTCATCCTTGCGTCTTGTGAAGATATAGGTGATTTGTGCTCTTGAAATTCATTTCCACTTAGATAATTTCCATTTGTCTCATCTTCTGCACCTCGGTTTTCTAAATTTCTTGATTTGCTTATTAGGTCTGCGAATCTCTTTATAGCCACTACAATTGTGCCTATGTTAACTCGTGTTCCAGTAACTGATTCTACATCAAGTTGTATCTTGTTGGCTATTGCAGTGTAATTAGCAATTCCAGATTTTACTGCTTTTAAGTATAAATCATTTGACATTATAATCTCTTTTACAGCCTGTGGGACCGAGATGTCTCGGACGTACATTATATGTAATATATAGTTCTTGAATGAATTAAACTTTACTATGTATTCAAATAATTTATATAATGTACAAATTATTTCATGATGTAATGGGTTTGTAATGTGGTTATTTTGATTGTTTATCATTTTCAAAGTTCTATCTTTTTATGTACGGGGTAAATTACTACGAAGAATACTAATGAGGTTCCTTTAAAAATAGCAGAAACTGAAATCAAATTTGTAGGCAAAGGTTTGGCCCTAGTGGATCCGAAAATACTTGGTGAGCTCCAACTAAAAGTTGGTGATGTATTGAAATTAAGGGGAAAGAAAGGTCTTACATATGTCAAACTGTCTGAAGGGTTATCTTCCGATTACGGCAGGAACATAATTCGAATTGACGGCTATACCCGAGGTATTCTGGAATCTGGAATTGATGATCATATTATGGTTAGTTCTGTTGGAATTGTGAGTGTGGCTAAGGAAGTTCAGTTGATCCCATTGGAAGAGCTAGAATATTCGGGGTTTAAGAATTCCCTAGGGAGGCTGTTAGATGGACGGGTGATCTCCAGATCTGATACTATCCAAATTAATCTGGTAGGGAAGAAGATCGTTTTTTTGGTAAATTTCCTGAATCCTAGTTCCAGTCCTTTACTAGTAAAGGCGACCACAAAATTCTCAATTGGTACTTTTAAGAAGAGTAGTTCTTATGTCCTAGAAAGAATTAATTATGAGGATATTGGCGGAATTAAAGATTCGATTCTTAAAATACGAGAAATGATTGAATTGCCAATTAGGCATCCAGAATTGTTCGAAAAATTAGGAATTGACGCACCCAAAGGTGTATTGTTATACGGTCCCCCCGGCACAGGAAAAACGCTGCTTGCAAAAGCAGTTGCAAATGAAACAAACGCTTCCTTTTTTTCCATAAGTGGGCCCGAAATAATGAGCAAATTTTATGGTGAAAGTGAGAAAAAACTGCGGGAGACTTTTGGACAAGCACAAGAGAAATCTCCATCAATACTTTTTATTGATGAACTAGATTCTATCGCTCCAAAACGCGAGGATGTATCAGGCGAGGTTGAAAGGCGTATAGTATCTCAGCTTTTGACATTGATGGATGGGATAAATTCTAGAGGTAAGATCATTGTAATAGGTGCATCAAATAGACCAAATGCTATAGACCCAGCCCTTAGGAGACCAGGCAGGTTTGATAGAGAAATTGAAATAGGTATTCCTGATGATGATGGGAGGCTGGATATACTAAATATTCATACAAAGGGGATGCCCCTTGGTCAGGATGTCGACCTAAAACGGCTATCAAGACTAACACATGGATTTGTAGGTGCAGATTTGGAAGTTTTAACAAAAGAAGCCGCAATGCGCTCACTAAGACGGTTGATCCCTCAAGTTAATATTGATCAAACTCCTGTTCCACAAGATTTACTCGATAAAATAACGATCATTGATTCAGATTTTAATAATGCTCTGAAAGATGTTACTCCATCAGCAATTAGAGAGTTCTCTATCCAGAAGCCAACTGTCAAATGGAGTGAAATAGGGGGGTTAGATTCGTTAAAAGACGAGTTAGCAGATTTGATCGACTGGTTATTAAATCACTCTGAAATATATGAAATAGCCGATATACGACCTCCAAAGGGTTTACTATTGTACGGAATGCCTGGAACTGGAAAGACTTTGCTGGCAAAAGCTGTCGCTTCAAATTCTAACGCAAACTTTATCAGCATAAAGGGTGCCGAATTGTTATCTAAATGGGCCGGAGAATCTGAAAAGGCAATCCAGGAGGTTTTCAGAAAGGCTAGACAGATAGCTCCTTGTATCGTTTTCTTTGATGAGTTTGATGCAATTGCACTTCAAAGAAAAATGGAGGGGGAGGGATCAGATCCGACTGCTAAAATGATGAGTCAGATTCTAACCGAGATGGATGGAATCGAAAATTTAGATGGCGTAATAGTCATTGGTGCTACTAATAGGATTGATTTGATAGATGATGCTCTTTTGAGACCTGGACGCTTTGATAGGATCATAGAAATTCCTGTTCCAACAGTTGAATCCAGAAGACAAATTGTTAAAATACACCTTAAAAAAAAGCCTTTGGATGAAAAAACCGTGACCATTGATAGAATATTGAATTTAACTGATGGCTTCACTGGGGCTCAAATTGAAGGCCTGATTAATCATGCATCAATTTTGGCCCTAAGGGACTTTCTACGAAAACATAGAAAGTCCAAGGCAATTAATGTTAATACTACAAATAGTAAACTAAAAAAACAGGATTTAAAGCATTTTAGGATTACTTTTGAATATTTTGAATTAGCTAAAGAGAAAGTAATGACAAATACAAAGGGCCACAACATAGTACGCTAAACCATTATTCTATATCATATCATGAATTCCTTAAAAATTAGCCATGAGTTGATAACATAAAGGCTTCTAATTCAAATAGCCGTTGTATTGATGATGTGGATGCCTAAATTGATTCGGCGATTACTAGAATTACTCGTTGTAATGTTTTTATTCATTGATCCAATCAAAAAAATTACTATCTTTCGACCTTTTTGGCAATCCTTTTTAGGGCTTCATCTGTTCCCTCTAAAATATATTATTTTGGAATTCATTTTCTTTACAAATAATCACATCTGATAAATTTATCATTAACTTTTAAATTAAGTCGACTCTTTTCTCTTAAAGTTTCTCTTTAGAGCTAGTAGTTTATTTTAATTGCGGTTATGTTGTTGCTACAGATCGAAGTAATATCGATTACTTGAAATGAAAATGTTCTTCTACTTGGGTTTAGTTTACTTTTTGCTTGTAATGATCTAAGATCCGTTGTAATTAGAACCAACTAAATCAATTCAATCTTCCTTATGTTAGATCGGTTTAAGGTCAGTTCTTGTTTCGGCTATTAATATAATGTAATTTACCCTATTCCAGGTCCTGACTTTTTTGATGTTTCTCCATAGTTATCATTTCTTTTGTTTTTTTCGAGCATTTGATTCTCATACTCTAAGTCAAATCCATCGGTATTAATTGCAATATCTTCTAGAATGGAAAAAACTTTTAGAACAGATTTTGCAGCTAAAGGTTGTTTTTCATTGGTTTCCACTATCTCTCCAAAAAGACCTATCGCTTTAAACTTCATTTCGCTTGCAACTCCAAGAACTACTCCATTAAACCAGGTAATAACTTCAATTTCTTTATCAAAGACATTAATACCTAGGGTTTTTAATTTGAGAACCGTCTCGTTATCTGTTGAGACAGCGTATACCTTTGGGGACTGAGCTAACTGAGGCTGGTGATATCCTCCAGCTGTATAAACAATTTTAGGAACGCCGATATTTTTTATAATGTTGAAAGCGGTTAAACACAAGTTAAAGAGGTTACTAGGATCCTGGGGCTGTTCTTTACCTGTCATGACTATAATTTTATTTTCATAATTAACAAAAAGGTCGTATGTATCTATTACAGGCTTTACCAATCCCTTTTCATTTTTTACCCAAGGTTTTTCAAAGATTCCGATCTCTGCAAATTTTTCCACTTGAAGTTCCCTAATCAAATGTTCTGATACAAGCCCGCCAACTTTACCCATATCTGGCAGGGAGGCAAAAACAATAAAATTGTCTAACTTTATTTCTTTGAGCATCTTAATCGAAATATTCATCATTTTCATCGATTATACTTCTTTCTTTTATATTAAAATTATTGATAACCTTTCCAAAAATCTTGTATTATTCCCAATGCTTCTAGCGATCAAAATAGACGTAATCAATCTAGATATTTAGAAAATTTTATCCGCCTTAATTTCGTGAAGTCAGGATCCAGATGGCCCTGTAATATGTAGAAATTGATCCTTTGACTCTATTTATCTTGGACACAGCGAATCGAGGTCAAAAAAACTGTTTATAGAATTGTATCTTTTTGGCCTTTTAGATAAGGTACCGATTATACCTAAAGCTGGTTGATACGTTTAATCATTTCAATGGTTTTCAAACTACTTTGAACAATTTCCAAATATCTCTTGTATTTTTTTGGACTGGCTGTGGCATTCTGTTCCTTGTTGAGTTCCACTAATGTTTGAAGAACATGATGTTCTACTTGACTCAACACCTCCTGGATATTATCAAAAGTATTCAGAGTCCTTTTGTCATCTTCGATGCTCCGCACATGGCTGACCTCTTTTGTAGATTCGATATCATTAACAAGGGTTTCTTGTTGTTCTATCTTATCTTGTTCTAAATGTTGGCAATTCATACAAATTACCTCCTCCTTATACTTTATCTGAAGATTTCCGCATTTTTTACATGGCTCAGAAAGGAGAGTACCTCCTCTCAACAGATAATAAGCCCCTTGTTTGATCAAATCATTATTCATTTTAGTCAAGTCATGGTTCTATCATCAACTTTTCTATCATCAACTTGAATTTTTTCCTGATTATTCAGCTTCTTTAATTCATTTACCAAAAAGTCTTTATATTTAGTCTTTTCTTCTTCTGTCATTCTGTCGAGATTTGAACTTAATGTAGATCCTATTGCCGAAATTCTGTCAATCAAATCCATAGTCATGAATTTTCCCATATTTCCGATTCTGAACATTACTTCTAGTTGTTTTTCCATTATATTATGCGCGGACTTGATATCTGAGGCTATCAAAATGCCTTTCTTTGTTATCCGATACCTACCATTTTCGTGCTCTTCAATTAGTCCTTCCTCAAGTAGTCTTCCAAGCAATGGATAGATAAGGCCCGGAGATGGTTTCCATTTTCCACCAGTCTGAACTATTGCTTTGTCGATGATCTCCTTACCCGTCATTGGTTGTTCAGCTAGCAGCTCCAAAATATAATGGCGCGAGAACCCTCTAGGAATAGCACTTCCTACCCGGGACAACCAGTCAGATATCATTTTATAACAAATATATCACTAGCGACTTATTAAAATTTTCCTTTTGAATAATTTAGACAAATATGTTAATTACTTAAAACACATGGATCTATTTTCATTGGTTTGATAATCTCAAATATTGATAATCTATCATTTAGTGGTTCTCAATGGCTAATTCTACATCTGCTTGATAGTGTTCCAATTCTTTTTCATCCGGGTGTTCCATAACCTTTCTTTTGTGAATGATGTTTTCATTCATTTTACCTATATAGTGCATGAAGATGGATATAAGACTTATTTCTGCTGTTTTCGTTACATTCTGTCATATTATTATATTTATACGATCCTTTTTATATAAATTTTACAATTTAGGGATCCATTTATGACTCGTCCTTGTAATTATTATTAGATAAATTAAACTCTTGGTTTGACCCGGCTAGCATAGTTTTTATTTAGGAAAATGGAATGCTCATTTATAAGCAAGTTGTCAGTCGAAGAGTTTAAACATATTCTAAGAATTGCCGGTAAAGATATCGAAGGCAGCAAAAAGTCAGTAGTCGCATTAAGTGAAGTTAAAGGTGTTGGTTATAATTTGTCTCAAGTAATATTGCAGTCTTTGAACATTAATCCATACTTAAGGGTAGGATTCTTGACTGATAAAGAACTTTCTGAGATTGAAAATTCTATCAGAAATATAGGAACCATCGGTGTGCCAAACTGGTATCTTAATAGAAGAAAAGATATGGATTCCGGAGCCGATATTCATTTAATTACATCAGATTTAGATTTTACCAAATCAAATGATATTGAGAGAGAGAAGTCTGTAATGAGTTGGAGAGGGTACAGGCATATGTTTGGTTTAAGAGTTAGAGGTCAGTGTACCCGAACCACAGGAAGGAAGGCAAGTGCCGTGGGGGTCAAGAAGGCTTCAGGAAAGGCACCACCCGGAGCAGCAGGGTCTAAATAAATTGAGGTGATTTGAGTGGGAGATCCTAGAAAATCAAAGAAGAATTATAATAGACCTCGTAGCATTTGGACAAGCGATCAAATAAGTTCAGAGTTATATGTAGTCGGTTCTTATGGGTTAAGAAATAAGCGAGAGTTATGGAAAGCTCAAACAGAAATTGCCAGGATAAGGAATCAAGCGCGTGCCCTTTTATCTTTATCAATTGATGTCAGACACGAAAAGGAAACACAGCTATTAAACTATCTTTCTAGGCTCGGTCTTGTTTCTAGCGGTTCATCTCTGGATGACGTTTTGAACTTGAAAATAGAAGATATTTTGGAGAGGCGATTACAAACAATTATAATGAAAAAATCTAACCTAAAATCACCATATCAAGCTCGCCAGCTAGTTGTGCATGGTCATGTCAGCTTAGGAAATAGAAAGATAAATCTACCCGGCTATTTGGTAAGGAAAGAGGAAGAATCCCAGATACTTGTGCATTTTACACCTGCGATTGAAACGTCCGAGCCTATAAAAAACAGTTGAAATTTTTAGACTCAAGTTCTTACAACCCTTTCTATGTCCACGTAGTCTATTTTGCCATCACTATCCATGTCATAGCCTTGAACCAAAGCTTCCCATTCTTGCTCATCTCCTGAATAATCTAAAAATGTTTTTTTACTAAAGTTAGTAAATGCAATTACGGCAGATTTAGTTCCAATTGATCTCACTCCAGCGATCAAAATTATTGATTTTTTTTCATTGAATGGATTTTTAAATTTTGCAATAATTCCCAAATTGTCTAGATGGTAAATTCTCCCGGGTTTATCCACGAGCCCTGACCAAAAGTTTTCCTCATTAAACTTAATCGGTAAATACCTGTTAAATTCAGAGGAAACGATATTTGTACCCGGACCACCGATTATGATCAAGTTGTTATCTTCTAACTCCTTTTCAGCCTTAGCATCTTCATCTAACTTTACAACAAACCCTTGAGGCAGATTGCATATATTTCCTAAAAAAAAAGCCAATTGAATTGCATAATGCCCGTCTCTTGCAGATGTTTTAAAGATTCCGTGAGGATTAGGGGATCCCACTATGATTAAGCCGTCGAATTTGTTATTATCATCGATGAATTCCTTTAAAAACTTTCTAGCAGTCAAGAATTCTGTAGTTTTTTTCCAATCATTTAGGTTGTAATCAATCGATAATTTTTCGCCCCATTCCATTTCGATACCAAATGCGGGGATGGTAGCTGAGTATAGTTTTGCGGTACCACCCTTTACAAAATAAGTTCCTGATTCTCCAATTGCTCCAATTGAAACCAATTTTCTAATATAGTAATAAGCGCTTTGTTCGTAGATCTCTAATTCTTTAGCTATCTGAGCTGTATACCTGGGTCTTTCGGAAATCAGCCTCAGTATCTTCCAGGCGATCGGATTTGATAAAACTTGGATTTCTTTTTGTTTTTCAAACACCATGATTTTCTTCTCATAGAGTCTTCCCTCCTTTTCATAGATTATTTTTTTTTCTATCCCCATAATGTATGATGTTATAATTTTTTTTTTGCTGGTATATATTTTTTCTTATAATAAAAAAATAATTAAGAACAACGACGAACAAATTATTCCTGGTGATTATATCTTTTTTTATAACGGAAAGATCTTTTTTTAGACAAAGGTTTTAACTAAATTTTTTATAGAATAGTTGTGTGTTCAATTATTGGGTACAGTGGGAAGTTAGTTTCCGCGGCTCCATTATTAGTCGAGAGCTTGAAAAAGATGGAATATAGGGGTTACGACAGTGTAGGAATTGCAACCTTAAATGACGGAAATATTTTGGTGAGTAAGGGAGTAGGGAAAGTTGCAGAAGTTGATAAAGAAATGGACCTCAATAAACTTCCTGGACAAATGGGAATAGGACATACACGTTGGGCAACTCATGGTATTGTAAATGATAAGAATGCTCATCCACATTATTCCTGTTCATCCAATATCGCTGTAGTTCACAACGGAATAATAGAAAATTACCAAGAATTGAAAACAGAGTTAACACGAGAGGGTCATATTTTTAAAAGTCAAACTGACAGTGAGGTTATTGCTCATCTGTTGGAAAAATGCTACAAAGGATCGAACTCTAACGTAAAAGAAACTATGATGAAAACTTGTCGGGTTCTTAATGGTTCTTTTGCCTTTGTCGCTATTTTCGATAACGGCATTATTGCTGGTGCAAGATTCGATGAACCTTTGATAATAGGAATTTCTGATAGTGCTTTGTTTCTGTCTAGCGATGTATTGGGTTTCCTAAAATACACCGATAAATCTCTTTTCTTAGATAATGGCGATATTGTAGTCATTGATAATAATACTTATAGTATATTTGATGTTAATGAACGAATTGTAACCCGACCTATAACTCAGGTTGCATGGGAACTAGGGTCTACTGAAAAAGGAAAGTATGCACATCACACTATAAAAGAAATTCATGAACAATCATTAACTCTATTGAAACCATTCCAAGAATTTAATAATTTTCAAATTTTTTGCGAATTCTTGAGAAATGCTTCCAATATCTATATCACTGGTAGTGGAACCAGCTATAACTCAGGCTTGCTGGGAAAGCTACTTCTTTCAAAATTTGCAAAGATAAAAACCGAGGTAATCATGTCAAGTGAATTTCAATATTCTTCGGACTCTTTGGAGCCTAATTCAGCTATTGTGGCTATCTCCCAAAGTGGTGAGACCGCTGATGTATTACATTCAGTAAAAAAAGCTAAGGAAAATGGTGCAAAAATTCTTTCAGTTGTGAACGTACCTACTTCGTCTCTGGCAAGAATGAGTGATTCAGTTCTTACCCTTGATTGTGGTCCCGAAATAGGAGTTGCTGCCACCAAGAGTTTCATGGGCCAGGTGATGATAATATATGAAATCGTCAATATCTTATCACGGGGTAAATTGCCTTTTGATGAAATTACTCAAAAGGATTTACTAATGATGGTAAAAAAGGTATTGAACTCTGATGGTATTATTCAAGATCTTGTTTCATCATTGGACACAAATATTAAAGATATATACATTTTGGGCAGGTCCCTCCATTATCCGATTGCCTTAGAGGGGTCGCTAAAAATTAAAGAGTTGGCCTATATACATGCAGAAGGTATCGCTGCAGGTGAGTTAAAGCATGGACCACTGGCGTTGATTGACAAAGAGTCCGTGGTTGTTGTCTTAAACCCTACCGATGAAACCTATCAAGACGTTATTTCTAGTTCTAATGAAATAAAATCACGCGGGGCCCATATTATCGGAATTTCAAACAAAAATAATGAGGTATATGACCGGTTTGTAGAATTACCTGATGTTGGCAGCTATCTTTATCCAATTCTTGAAATTATCCCATTACAACTGATGTCATACTATTTGGCCTTAAAGAAACAAGTTGATCCAGACTATCCTAGAAATTTGGCCAAATCCGTGACCGTAAAATAAAATGCTTACTATTATATTGAAATAATTCCCTTCGATTTATTTGGAATAATTACTATGCTAGACAATAGAATTGAAAATTGTGTATTTCCAATAAATTACTTTTATGATCTTGATAACTTTACTTGGATAAAAATAACAGATAAGCCGGATGATAAAAGCAATGACCTCAACCAGGTCCTTGTAGGCATTACTCCAGTATATTCCTATATAACCGGCAGGATACTCAAATTTAAAATAAAACCTGTTGGCACGGATATGATTAGAAATAGGAGCTTGGGTACCATTGAGAGTTTAAACCACTTTGGAATAATTCGTTCTCCCATATCTGGGAATATTGTGGAAATAAATCAAGAAATCATTGATAATCCTAAAATTGTTAATGACTCCCCATTTGAACGTGGATGGATAGCAAAGATCAAAACTAAAGACAACCTTGAAAGTCTTGAATCGATAAAAACCATCGAGGAGTGTAAGTATGAAATAGAGTCTCAAATTAAGAAATTCAATGTGAAATGTTTTAAATCATTTCCTGATTTTCACATGTTCGAATTAGGAACTGAATGTTCTGCCACTTTGGCAAAATTGGATGAATTCATGGTGAAAAATATGCGAATTGGACACGTCATAAGACTGGTGTCTGATGATCCTACCGCTGATCTTGAATTATTACGTTGGGCTGATCAAAACAAACAAGAAATCGTTGAAATTGTGCAAGAGAAAAACCCAGTGCAGTTTTCATTACCGAATTCTAGTAACAATTACTTATTCAATATAATTATTAAAAAAATAGAAGATTAAGAATAGCGGAATAATTTATTTTTCAATCGGGTTTCCTATCATATTACCCCATTCCGTCCACGAACCATCATAGTTCTTAACGTCTGGGTAACCTAAAAGATATTTTAGCACAAACCATGTGTGTGATGATCTTTCTCCAATTCTGCAGTATGAAATTACTTCCTTTTCCGGCAGGATACCATTATCCTTATAAAGTTTCATCAAATCTTCAAGCGATTTGAACGTTCCATCCTCATTAACTGCTTTTCCCCACGGTACATTAATGGCTGCAGGAATGTGGCCTCCCCTTTGGGCATGTTCAGTAGGATATTCGGCAGGTGCAGTTACTTCTCCAGTAAATTCTGCTGGCGATCTGACATCAACTAATATGCTTTGGTTGTTTTTGAGTGATTCTGACACGTGATTTAGATATGTTCTTATTTTCTCATCAGGGCTAGATGCTTTGAAATTGCCTGTTGG
Source organism: Candidatus Nitrosocosmicus sp. (assembly GCA_009379865.1). Classification (GTDB taxonomy): domain Archaea; phylum Thermoproteota; class Nitrososphaeria; order Nitrososphaerales; family Nitrososphaeraceae; genus Nitrosocosmicus. Next base: position 2,479 of record WHSX01000004.1, on the reverse strand, counting down.
ATATGTTGGAATTATTTTATCAATAGATCTATCCTCTTCAAGCCATTTTTTTCTGCCACCATTCATAATCCGCACATCCTTATAGCCATAATACTTGAATACCCAAAAAGCAAAAGCCGCGAACCAATTATTGAAATCTCCGTAAAGCACGAGAGTCGTATCCTGATTGATTCCTGATTTTTTGAGTAATTCTTCACATGATTCCTTTGAAATGATGTTCCTGCTCAAGGGGTCATTGATATCCTTCTTCCAATCAAATAACACTGACCCGGGAATATGTCCTAAATGGTAGTTTGTTTTTGGATCATAGTCCACTTCTGCAATTCTTACATTCGAATCTTTTAAGTGATCTTCAGTCCAACTTGTGTCAACTAAGACTTCAGGGTGAGCATATCTATTCGACATCTATCAAATAAACTTAAACAATAATCGGGTATTTAAATAATAAAAAAATTCCCATTCCTTCCTGTTTTTCAATATTTTTTTTGACATCAAAAACGATTTTAATGATGTCGCAATTATTAGTTTTGTGACTATATATACAGATTCATTAACCAATCTTTCAAGATATAAGAATGATTTCTACAGAATTGCTGTTTCATCTACACTACCCTTTGAACTACAGCATAAAATGGATGCTTGGTTTTATGATTTATCCCCATCCAAGAGTTTGACTGATAAGTTTGAACATGAGGAACTGAATATTAATGAGTACACGGATTTGTATCAAAAAGAAATGAATGCCATTCCAGCTATTTCTAACATAAAATGGATAAAAGATTATTCAAGAAGGAACGATGTTGTGTTACTTTGTTATGAACCGGAAAATATAAACAAATGTCACCGCCATATTTTGAAACAGATCATTGAACAATCCTAGGTTGATTAAACCAATGCAATCAACTAATGGCTAATATGACTTTAGTTAATCAATAATCATTAATATTGAAATTTTTTCAACAATGTCTAACATGAATCTGTCATTTGTAGACTTTTGATTATATTTTTATGTAACGAAAATTAAAATCAATAATGGTTTACAAATATATTGAAATAGTAGGTACGTCGCCAACTGGAATAAATGAAGCTGTCAACAACGCATTTAAGGAAGCATCTAAAACCGTAAAGAATATTCAATGGGGTGAGATGGGGAGAGTTACCTTTAGGTTAGATGAAAATCAGCAAATTGAATATCAGGTAGAAGTTAGAATAGGATTTAAAATAGAAAGGGTGGACTAGAATAATTAAGAAATTATATTATTAGGAGGCTCGTTGTAATAAAATCACTGAATCTACCTAGGTTCACTCAACCTGTTTTGAATGATCTCCAAAAAATTATCTTTATTGATGGGTTTTCTAATTATGCAGTTAAAACTCAAATCTGAATACGACTTTATAATAGATTGATAATATTCCTCAAATGCAGTAGCTAGGCAAATCCTAATCTTACTATCCATTATCCTAATCCTACTAGCCAATTCAAAACCGTTTATTCTAGGCATTCGTATGTCGGTTATAAGGAGATCATAAATTCCAGGCTCAAATTCCTCTAATAGGGCGTTGGGATCATTGTAAATATTAACTTGGTATCCCTGATCTTCTAAACAAATTTTAAAGAATAATGCTGTTCCTACATCATCATCTATTACTATGATATTATTTACCATTATAGAATATTTTATTGATTGTCATACCAACTAAAATATATTTACATTTCTAAAAATCAATGTTCTCAAAGCCATGGCAATATTCTCATTTTCGAAAATCATTAAAGGAAATTTTTCCCGGTTTAAAAACATAATACCTTTATGAAGGCTGTGTTCATTTAACGATAGACCTATAGCTTGAAGATGCTCTATCTCCTTTATGATTACCAGAAACAGAACACCTTCAAAGTATGTATGCTATGGTCTATATTTGTATTTTTCAGGCTTATCGCTTAGGAGAGCCTCTGAAAGGCTATCTTGTTTTGTCAAGCGAAACCACGTCACAATCTGGAATTGGATTCAAAAATATAGACCGGTGACGGTTTCGACTCAAAGGAAAAAGGTATCTGAATTTATCCTTGATGAGACATTACTTAAAGTAGGTTCAGAGTTAATCTGGTTATGGGTTGCGATTGAACCAGAAAATAAGCAAATTCTAGCACTATCTATTTCCAAGGAAAGAAACATGTTTGTTGCTGAGAGGTTTATTTGGGTCTCGTCAATGTTAATGGAAGACACCCAGTTTCTACCGATGGAGGTACGTGGTACCCCATGGCATGCAGATTCCTAGGACTTGAACATCACCTTCATTCCTCTATGGAAAAAAGCCTTATCGAAAGAACGATGCAGTATATCAAGGATAGAACAGAAAGTTTTGACGATTACTTTCCATGTAGAATAAAGAATTGCAAACTGAAACACGTACGGAACTGGTTAAATCTTTTTACAGATTATCATAACAAGGAGACTGTTTACCTTAAGTGAACAGAGCC
>WHSX01000049.1:613-15354 GCA_009379865.1 Candidatus Nitrosocosmicus sp. | reverse complement strand
CATTTTTTGAAGCTTTAAAGGAAGTTCATGTAGAGAAGATAAAGAAAATAATTGAAAGGGATTGGGGAAATAATATAGACAAAGCGGCTGAATTAGCGGTTAAAACAATTGAAAAACAATGGCAAACATCGTTATCCACTTCATCTCCAAGCAAGGAATTTTATGAAGAACTAAAAAAGATAATGACATCAGGTAATAAATAAATAAATAAATATTATTAATATTTATTTATGCATAAAACATACAATTTTTTTTGACAATTTTGATGTAATTTAATTTTCATATTATTTTTCCTTTTTCCTTATGCGTATAACTAGTTGATCGGAATATATACTCAAGCATTATTCATTGGATCAATAGGTTGATATTAAATTTGTTCTTCTGAGATACCAATCTAATTTTTCTTTTATTAAATATATACGAAAGACTAGACTCTATAATTACTACATCTTAAATAAAAAGTTATTTTTACATTGAAAGTTGATGGAGGTTCTAGTGAGACTTCTGACGAATTACTCACAGATCTGTGACTCTTTCCACCGAACCCGCAATGATATTAGTTCTCATAGTGGACCTGGAACAAAAAGGTATGAACTATTTCTAATGATCAAGTCAATTTTGACGAAAATGCTACGAAAGGAGTAGATTCTATTCTTAGTGTGAATGATAACAGAGATAATTATGATATTGAACCATTTCTAATCCTCAACTATTCCATTCGATCAGCTCAAACAAGAGATAGTTATTTTAGACGATTATGAACATTTTTTCAATACTCCTGTATTGAAGGAGATACATTTCGCGAGAAATGCAACAAATTTGCTGACCGAGGAAAAGAAAATCCTCAATGGGCTTTTAATCTTATATTTAAGTTCATTCAATACCAAAAGCAAAGAGGATATTAGTAGAACATGCCATTTGTAGGATAAAAAAATACAAAATAATGAACGATGTATTTAGAAACAGGCTAAAAAGATACGATAGGATATCAGATATAGTATCTGGGTTGGTAAACTATAGAATAATTACCCCTGTTTAGAACCTGATAATAATATCAACTAGTGGATAGTGTTAATTTATTCTAATTACGCAAGAGATCTAATTTGAGTAGATCTACTTTTGAAAACTAAATTTGTGACTGATCAAGGCTTGACAGTCTAGTTATAAAAAGGGAGATCAAACAAAATTAGGGACCTGTAATTTCGCTATATAGTTTAAATTCAATCGGCTTTGACACCAAATCTTGAACTTTGGCCCTCAAATCTACTGATTCTTGGTTGTTGTAGTGTTTATCGTATGCTTCTTTGCTTTCCCACACTTCATCAAATAATAATTCATTAGGGTCTTCGATCGATGCGTTAAAAATATAAGTAACATTACCTTCGCGCTTTCTTGGTGGGTTTACTAATGGCATAAATAGATCTAGTAACTCTTGTTTTTTTCCTTCCTTTGCATTGATCAAAACTATTACTCTTACTTGATTGCTTTGACTTGACATTTTTACTTGAATTATTTAATTTTTATATCTTTTAAAACTTGCCTTACATTAAACGGTCCCGTTAATGTAGAACCAAGAGACATATGTCATCCTCTCAGAGCAACTGGTGCTGGTAGTATACATTCTAGATTAAGTGCTTTTATAAAGTGTACATATACCCGTTATCACCTCTTTGACCAGAGCATCTTTCTTCAGGATAGCATTTTGTAGTGGATATCTTTTTTTCCACTGTTATAACAGTCTATAAGATTCAATACATCTGTCGATGTTTCCATGATCAGTAAAATGACTTCTCAATTTGTGTATCAGAAATCTCTTCAGCCCTTTGAGTATTTGAAAGTTAACCCATAGTCTGTGAAGATGATGTATTGATGTCTACAGATTGTCTTTCTGTCAGATACTGGTCACAATATTTTCTCATCGTTGAGTTCTTTCTGTTAAACTGACTACTACGGTTATCAGTTAAAAGAGAATCATATTTCTTGTGGTTGTGTTATAAAAGGCGCTTCATACCATCTACTATACATTATCGTCTGTTTCATTCTCTAGTCTTGCAGCCGAGTTTTCTGGAATAATCGTCTTCCATATGGTAAGTATTGGTACTCCGTTAAGTCTTGTGAGATCAGTCTGTACTAATTCATTAGGCTTTTTCCGTTAAAATGATTTGTATTCTTTAATCATCTATTTCTCTGCATCAACCAGTGAATGTCTGGTTAGGATGTTGTAGACAGTGGTCTTGTTGACATGATACTTTTGAACATTTCAGTCTGTGTTGTTCTACATTTAAGCTCTCGTTACTATGTTTGGTAGCTGTTCATAGCCAAAGCCTGTAACTTTTCTTACATCGATTGTTCTCTTTTCAATTTCTATAGATGTTTTATTTAGGATAATGTTTGGCCTTTTGGATTTGAATCTCAGACCAGGTATGTCTTCTTCCTTTCTGTATCTTTTTACTATTAACTGGTGCAATTGATGTTTCTACTCCTATATCATTCATGTCAGCAGGCAGCTTCCTGTCTGGTTATTCTGATAATATCACTGACCAAGGTTCTAGCTACTCTGCATGATATCGCTTTGTATCATACTCTTGTTCATCCCTTAATATGGCGATATACCATTCTTCTATAGGTATACCTCTCCTTGTACAATAATCATTTCTTCTCACTTTGTTTATTGTGCAGGAGGGGTGACACATGTTACTTAGCTTACCAGTTATTGTTTTTTTTGAGGACATATTTTAAATACTTCATTTTGATAGAGATTGTTATGAAAAGGGTCAAAATCATGGGATTGGTTATGGGGTTTATTGCTGCAGTAATGATATCATCTATGTCTATGAGTGCTATGGCTCAAGAAGAACAATCAACTGATGTAACATTGACAAAGACACAAACTTCAGTCAATGGTTCCCATCAAGGAAGTGAATCTGGACAAATTGTAATAGCTCTCCCACCCATAGCTGATAATATGATATGGGTAGGACATGTCACATGGGCTGCTAGCAAGCCAGTAAATATAGTAGTCGGCCATGTTTACAACACAAGTGCAGTATCGAATCAGACAGTATCACAATTCGGTATACCTTTCGTCCTTCCATATGGTGACGGCGTAGAAGCATTCACCTATGTCGAGCCAGACAGTGGCAATGGAACACCTATAAACTCTAGTAGCATGGACTTTGCTGGACACATGCTTGCATTCCATAGTTACCAGGAACCATTCGCAGTTACTTATACTGTAGACGCTACCGCAGAGGAAGTAGATAATGCTGCAGTAGATGATGAACTTGGGAGTATGGCGTGTTCATCCACCTACTATAAATATCACACGACTGAATTATGCCCCGGTCCTTATCCTGGACCCAGCTAAGACTGTAAGGGTAATCTAGCTCTGGGTACACTCTCTTCTAGCCCGTTCTAACCGCAGACCATTATGTCCCAGATCGCTATGACAATCATATCTGGCGTTTGATTGTCATATGATGATCCTCTCCAACGATTCTCGATAATGAAATATTAGTCGGAACTCCGTGTATGATCCAATAGAATCCAGACAAAACGTTCGGTCTCTATGGAAGGCAATGAGTACTGGTCACTGCGAGCGATAAAGTGAGGCTGTAGCCATCCAAATTTTAGCTTTGCAAAAGGGTCAATGTGGGTCCTATCAAGAGATTTGCCAATTCAAGAGGTTCTGAAATCATAAAAACTCTTGTTGATATGTTTGACACTTCTATCATTGGTAACAAAATTGCAAAGGAAGCTCTGTTATGTGGTTTGGTTAGTACGGGGGATGATTTAGAGGACATTAGAAAATACAAGAAAAGGACCAGGATCAATGTTCTTCTGACAGGAGATCCGGGACATGCAAAGAGTTCGTTAATAAAAAGGCTATGTTACAATAGATACTTGTCCTACAAACCCAAATATCCAAAGTCAAAATGACACAACGGATTGTTTTAAGAAAATTGAAGAAACCAAGGTAGGGACAGGCGAAATTCAAAACTATACAAAAAGTGTACAAAGCTTTGTTTCCTTAATACCTACTAACAACAAAATAACAGCAATAAATGAGAATATTGCTGGAGGTAGCGGTCCAGTAACTGATATGGAGGGCGTATGGGATTTAATGGAAAATCAAAATATGACTCGACACGATAGACAATTGGTATTGGACGAAGTTAATATTCTCTTGGACGACGCCAAACCCGGGTTTACCAAAATACAACACGATGAGCTAAGTTTGTGTATAACTACTAAACTCAATTCATTAGGTCCTACACTTAACTATTAGGTCCATCATTTTTTTCTTTAAACAAGACCATAGTCTACAAAGTTTTCCCTTTTCATTTATTCATTTTTGTTTTGCAAACTTCTTGACACTCAAAGAGATGGCCACTGAACCTGAATCCTGAACCATTAATATGTTATAATAGTTCCATGTCATTTTTGCTGCATATCCCACTCGATTCGAGCCAAGTTTTGATTAGTTGACATGTAATAGGAAATAATCCTGGTTCGCTTACCTAAATGGATTCCAAGGCTTGTTGTAGGATTACGGCTTGGTTGTCTGGAAAGATTGTTTTTAATTATTTTGTCTCCTAGAGTATAAAGTTTTATCTAATTTACGAAAAAAGAAAAGAAAACGAAACTAGCTGATTTGAAAAGCCACCCTAAACATTTTTGATCAAAGGTGCCCATCTTATACCTTCCTTTAATAGACTCATGTAGATATTCCCATGATTTCCACCGAACCCGCGTCAATATTGTCTTTTTATTCCACCCTTTGAATTATATTAGTATAATAATGACGGAATCTGTTTACGATTGGAGACAACAAACTTCTGATTTGGAAAATAATTCTTATAATTTAAACGACAGGAGTCTGTTAACATCTTTTCTCTATGTCCCATTTATGCTTCTATCGCTTTTGAAGCTATCTCAGTAGCTGTTAGTCCAAACACACATCTGTATAGTATTAGTTACATATATTTTGATTCTTTGACATTATTTAGCAATTACGGTTTTATTTAAGAATATTAGATTATCCTAATAGTGTTTTATTATATGCATCAAATATGTTACCTTCGTAGTTCTCTCAGATTAAATTCTCCCTTGCTAGATTTTGAGTAGCAATTCAAGTCTGTAACAAATAACTAGGGTTATCTCTATAGAGTCTTATGATTTCTTTTAGGGTATCATGATCTTTGAATGTTAAAGCCAGTTTATCTAAATCATTGTATACTGTCTCTAATGAGGGAGGAATAATCACAGCTAGGCCAACATGAGCATATTCATAGGCTCTTAAGACTACAATAAGGATGAAATGGATGATGTTTCCATGGTATTATCCAATATCTGAATTGACTAATAATCGATACAGCATCTCTATTTTGAGGTCCATTATTATGAATCCAGTTAGTTTCAATACCATGCCAGCCAATTGTATATAGATGGCCTAATTCCCCGAATTCAAATAAATCTAAGAATCCATCAATGTTTTTGATAGGCGCCTTACTACTTGAATAAGGTAAGCCTCCATTTGTAAATACTGAGGTTATTTCGCTATGAATATCAGGTTTAGGAATGGCCTTAATCTCTTCATATCATGGATAATTAGGTAAGAGATAGACATTAGCATCTTTATTAAAATAGTTTAATTCTTCTGCTATGATTTTAGAAGGCACTAACATAGGGATAGTATTCTCATTAATCATATTCATTTCCCAGGACCTCCATTGATCAGGTATAGATGCATGTTTAGGATCTGATTTCTTAAAGGTATCATTTTGCAAGTATTGATAGATTATAGATCTACTCCAATACTCGTGATTATCATAGACAAATAGAATATGTTTTCCTGCTAATCCTTCCTTTACTAAATAAGCTGCAAATACATCATGAGCGTGTATAATATCAGGGTTACAATCTTTGACAATATTGAGTAGTTGTTTTTGTAATACGCTCCATTCAGAAAGATAGTAATACCTGGCCTTATAATCCCAGGATAAGTCATAGGTAAAATCAAATGCTGTATAAGGCTTCTTAGGCGATAGTCCTGCAAAATAGACTTTATGCTCTCGCTTCTTAGATGATAATGCAGCCTTCTCTATTCTCCAATCAGGTAATTCTTGATCTGTTACATGTAATATTTTAGTTAATGAATCCAATAAGGAGAATGATTTAGAATTTAGCTATAAGGCTTTATTATTATTCAGATGTAGTTTAACTTTATGATTGGACACTTTACATTCAGCTATCGGAAATCCATTAGGGAGTTCTTCATCCATAGTTAAGTTATGACACCACAAATTCACTTTTCCATCGCTATCCCGGTCCTTATTTGTTGTTAAAATACGTTTCACATTAATAGTATAAATAGATTCTTTGTTTTTTTATACTCTTTCAAAGGCTTTTTCCAGCTTAAAATATAACGATTCTACCTCTTTCGGGGTAATCTCTTCATCATTATCCCTACCGGGAATCCTTATGTTACCATCTAACATATTTTTGTATATTCCAATCAAGTAGGCAAACATGACCCCTATTTGTGATTCTGAGAATGGGATATCGTAATAAGGCAAATCCAACTGTAATTTTCTTTTGAGAAATGATATAATGCTAACGCCATCTTCGATAAGTTTTTTTCTCTTTAAAAATTCTAACTTTGGATATTGTGGGCGTTGTTCATAGGTCTCAATCTGATGAGGTATTACGAACAGCAAAATGTTGATTTCCTTTTTAGTCAAGGTAAGAGAAATATCATTTTCCATAACAATTTCCCTAGAAGATACATCCTTAATAATATTAATTTGACTTTTTTTGCGTCCGAATTATAATTAATACAATCAGCATTTGCTCGAGAATTTGAGCAGTATGGGAAACTTAAAGAATCAGATTTATGCCTATGGATTATAAAACTAAACAAGCATGGTCAAGGATTAGAAAGCATATTAAGGATACAATTCAGGCTTAAGTAATGGGCACATTCCTTCAGTCATTTTCAGCCAATTCATTATTAGGCTTGGCTATTCAATAAATAATCGTAACTATAACGAAACATGATTGCCGTTATCAAATTCGAGAAGAATGGAAAAAGTGATGTATGAAAAAATAAGAAATCATTATTTTTATTTCTACTACTCCATATATCACTTTAATTATAGCATTGACGGTTGTTCTTGAATTATATAGTCAATCCCGATTAAGTTTTATTTGTTACTCACAGTGGAATCATTTAAACAATCCTCTAATGAATACTATTCTAGGATCCAGAGTTAAGGGGCGAGTAGCTTCCGCTATCCTAAATTCGTCTATTATATCTAAACCTGACCTGAAAAGTATAAACCGATGACTACCTGACATGTAGACGAATCATTTCACTTTCCTCAAAAATATTTGATAAAGTGGATTTCCTATTTTAATGGCAGGGCTTCGTGTCCCGTGAACTTCGTCGGTTCAAATTCTTAGACAAACTTAAAGTAAGTGACACGATCATAAATACATCGTCTTCTTATACCATCGTCATTAATTTTAGTACAAGGGCGTTTGTGAAGAGATTGATGATGATGTATATAATGAAAGGGGTCTTTCTCCTAAAGTTACATTGAGGTTATTAATTTCATTGTTTCTATATATAGAAACGATAATGTTTTCTCCTACTCTCTTATTGTCATCAATGTAAGACAATAAATTATGAACATTACTTATTGGATACCCATCAAGAGCTGTGATTATATCACCAGGATATGATCCATTTCTTCCTTGAATGTCATACACTTCTGCAGGTCCATCCTTAACCAGTGAACCTACCAAAACTCCTTTAAAGAAGGGATCAAGATTGAGTGTTTGGTCTAACTCTAGAGTCAAGCTTTGAGCTGATATACCTAACCACGGATGGGGATAAGTTCCTTTATTTATTAGGATTGGAATTTCCCTAGCTATAGTATTTGATGGAACGGCAAATCCAAGTCCGGTAGCTCCCCCTTGTTGAGAATTAAAAGCAGCGGTATTCATTCCTATGACTTGCTCCTTTAGATTGATGAGGGGGCCGCCTGAATTACCTGGATTGATTAAGGCATCGGTTTGAATCATGTTGGGCTGAGGATATGGAGCTTCGCTACCGGATTCCAATATTAGTCTACCTGTTTGGCTGATAAAACCACCTGACAACGTATTTGTAAATCCATATGGATTTCCAATAGCGATCACTCGTTCTCCTACTCTAACATCTGAAGAATTGCCAAATTTCACAGGTACAAGTGATTGTGTGTTATTTTCCAATATTTTTAATACAGCTATATCAGTTACAGGGTCCTTACCTTTTACGATCGCATTATATTGGTTTCCGTCATTGGATGTGACAATCACGGATGATGCTGTTCCTGCCACATGACTATTTGTGATTATATGCCCTTTAATATCATACACAAATCCTGAGCCCGAGAAAGATTTATTAGCCGATTTGGATGACGGGCTTATCTTTACTACGGAATCCTTTACTTTGTCGAACAATTCGGGTATAGTTGGGTCTGAATAAGACGAATTTTGGATATTGGTTAAATTGTGATCTAAAATTGATGTTGTCTGTGAATTTGCAATATTACTTAATTCTAATGATACTCCATATGATACTAAAGATAGCATTAAAAATACAAAGATAACTGAACATACTATCTTGATTTGTCCTTTTTGATACATAATTAATTTAATACCTTTATTATGAGTTGCAATACACATGTCTTATGTTTCTTCGTTGTTCTTCTTGTTGCTTATATTATTTATGATTGACTGATATTGAATCTTAATTTGACAATGATTCTTATAATATAAAGATAAAATCCAAATCCAACAATAGATTGTAAAGGTTGGCTTGCTTGCTTACAAATAATTTAATTTAATATCAGCATTTATTTATATTTTTTAGTTCTAAATAAATGCTTATATATTTGAAATAGAGAACAAAATCAATGATTAGACCCGTATATGTAGCTACATTATTAGTAACTACTATGGCAATTTTTATGATTATGCAATCTTCAACACTTTTACCCGACTTGGCATTAGGTTCCATGTCGTTAATGCCTATTGGCTTTGATGATCGAGGTAATGTGACTGGCAATATGACCGCAAATAATGAAACATTTTTGGGACAGGGGGAGAATATTTCGTCGACTACCCCGATGAAGCTGGATGGCCTTATTTTATAAATTAATGGTCCTGCAAACAGTGCCTGGAGAAAAAGTAACTAGTAAATACTTTTTTTTTGGATTGTAGACCCCATTATTACTTTCCATTTAATATTGAATTATGACTGGACATTATTAAACTTCGAAAGTTGGTAAATGTCTATGCCTTGACTTTCAAGTAGAGACGTTGAGAGAAATGCTCCGAGTTAGATAGCGGAAGGATCAACATAATGTGATTCTGTTCTTATCTAAAATTTCGATTTATTTGTTAAATATTTAAGTATATCTTGCTACAATTAACTTTAGAATCCTGTTTAAAACACCGATATCGGAACGAATCCCCACGGGCTACTCTATAATACCGTATTTTATCTCCTTATAATCCAAGATATACAAGTGTAATCCGTAAGCGACTCTTTCTAGCCTGTACTTAGGCATTACTCAGGACTACTCTTTTCTTTATCGCTCTTTTCAAAATCAAGGCTCTCTTCAATCCTTTTCTGCAATACATTAAATTCTCGATATTTGCGCTTCCATCTTGAAAATACCATCCATTGTCTGATGCCAACTCCTAGCCATACTAGAAATACTGCACCTCCTATGATTGGGATGAATTTTCCTACACCGGCAGTTGATTGTGACATTAGTCCGAGAACCGCAATTATAGGTAAGATGATTACAAACGAAAGGGCCATAACGATCATCATCTTTCTTGTAAAATCAAGCTGGTGAATGACATTATCTAGTATCTCAAGCAGGCTTTCACGAGTGGACCCTTCCCTGCGATCTGTCACGTCACTCACCTGTGCATCCTCTCCACAATGTTATCAAAAGGGGAGTGACTGTGTTGTATGTAATATTCATTTCTTCTCCTCGCTCCGTGGAAACAGTAATTCGTATTGCTCAAATATTGCCTTAGCGATTTCTTTTCCCTTCTCTGAAGCCTTGTACTTGATTATCCTATTCTGCTTACCCCACGGCTCCTCGAACCTACTTATTAGACCTTTTTCGACCAGATCGTCTATAATCGGCTTGTGAGTGACATTGTTCAATCCACAATAGCTCATCAACTGGCTCTGGTTGAGCTCGCCAAATTCATTGAGCTTTAATAGGATGTCCTTCCTCATGTAAATCCGATCTCGATGTACATGTACCAATTTGACTCAAATACCATAGACATGGCGCTATATGGTTCGCATAGTCCTTAATTTGTTTCTATCCGTAGTCCATTAAGTTTCCACGTAACTAAGTTACGTAGGACAGGTAAACAAGCCTTATAGCAATTGGGGAATTTACAAGATCGATGATAAGTAAAAACGTGACTATATGGGTTATATTTACTATGGCCATTATGGTCCCTGCTTTCTTTCTTTCCACTTTGTCGTTTGCTATCGCACAAGTAGCGAATTTGCCTAACCATGTTGTAATACAGGAAACCAAGACGTCAACACCGGGTATGAACGAGGGGCATCAGATGGTATTAGCACTTCCTGCTAGAGGCGATGGTTTGGTTTGGAGTGGAGATGTCACATGGGTAGCGAGCAAGCCAGTAGAGATAGCTGTTCTTCATGGGTACAACAGCAGCGCGGTTTCAAACCAAACTTCATCTCAGTTTGGTGAACCCTTGAACCAAAAGTTTGGAGATGTCGAGGTTGCTATGACCCTATTGAAACCAGAAAGCGGAACATCGTACCCCTCAGGTAGTATCCCTTTCGTTGGTAATGCTCTAGCGTTTCACACTGCTGGTGCAGTTGGTGGCGAACCGTTCACTGTAACCTACACCTTGACTGCGTCAGCCGAAGTGATTACCGGACTAGATAGAGGAGAAGGGGAAGGAAATTAGGGAGCTGTTTTCACATTTTCCATACAATATCCTATTTCTTTCTCATTCTATAGCATTAATATAGAATGGCTGTATGTAGACGCAGAAATTCTCAGATTTGAGGTGGCGAATTTGTTTTAGGACGTTTCTAGTATATATTCGACTATTCTATCAAACCATTTTTTGTTTTTAACATTTTCTTTCTTTTTTTTATTACTTGAATAGATATCTATGATCTCATTATTGAGGCCTATAGAAAATGGGTTATATTCAACCTTGAACCGTATCCCCACGGATGAGAACTGTTACCGATATTGTAAATGAAAATCATTAAAATTTCTACAAGACTCCCTAATTCTCTAATTTTGGTGTCTTCCTGCAGAATATGGAAGATATATTTAATAGAAATGTCATAAATCTACGAAATAGAATTGTATGAATATTGAGAAGAATCCTCGCACCAAGAAGGTGTTGAGACTTTTCGGACCAACCGTGGAATTCTTAACCTCTCCACAGGATACTCAAAGCGACTTTTGCGTTCTCCGAGGAACAATACCTCACGTGGTTTATGTTCCTCTTCACTCTCACGCTGATACAGAAGATTTTTTATTATTTCCGATGAATTGGATTGCTTAAGGCAGGACAACGAGGGTCACAGATGGATTAAAGCAAATTCAGGCGATTATATCCATGTGACCTCCAACGCTCGTCATGCATGGCGTAAGATGTCAGGTTCAGATGAAATAGTCCTCATTCTAACTATAAAAAAGATGGGACAATTTTTTGTAGAGATTGGAAGGTCCACAGATAATAACTCATTACCCACTCCTACACAACATGATCTTGTTCATTTTGTTGCAGTTAGTAAAAGATATGGATATTGGAATGCCTCTTATGAAGAGAACGAAATGGTTGGCATACATATGAGTTTTTAATTCACATACCAATAAAGTATAAAGCATCATTATATCTTTTTGAATAACCTCCATGAGCCTAGTCCAAATATTACAAAGCCCAATATTATCAGTGATATGTATACATATGGAAGAGCCAATGCCAAATATAGATTCAACTCAAATACTGGTTCTATGATCTTTGATATAGCCAGGAGTAAACCTCCAGAAATAAGTAGTAGAGTTACAAGTTTTGTTTTTAATCCATATCCAATTCCAAAAGAAGCAATCAATAAAATAATAGATGAAATTCCTAATGATATTCCACTTTGTCTGTCAGCAAGGTTCAAAAATCCTAACCCATCTTGAGAAGTGAAGGTGTTTATCGTATCAGCTGTCAAAAGGATTACACCAATAACGGCTAATACTTTAGAAACTAGTCTTCTTTTTTTCGATTGTGAATCTATCATTTAGAAGCATTTGCAATCTTGTTGAGCGCTTCATCTACCGAATTACTCATACCGTCTTTTGCAAATCCTTTTCCAAATCCGGGGATTTTGGACAAGTCCAGATTCCATACTATACTAACTTCAGTCTTATTTGCATCAGTTCCAGCCTGTAGTAGAGATATAGTTTTGACACCTGTAACGGCACCTTGAGTTTGATTTTCATTAATTGTAAATAGTTCCGGATTAATAGTGATTATTTGATGAACTTTATTATCCATGAACGGCGGTGCAGGTATGGTAACTTCTCTTTCTACAGTGTTATTTGTTTTACTAATATTTTTTACAATTGAGATGGGCCAATAATCTGGATTCGTATCTACATTTGAAATGATATTCCACACTTTATCTTTTGACGCATTGACTATTTTCGTGGCATTGATGGTATCTGTCTGTTCAGCATAAGCTGTCATAGTACTGGTAGATCCAGCAAACAAAACAAGTAGTGTTGAAAATGCAATAATTACTACTGTTGATACTGGTGCTACAGGGGCGGTTGATTTCACAGTTTTTTCTTTTATTAATTTTTGTAATTTTATCATCCTGAAAATATTATCTTTGATTATATTAACTATGTTGGACCATTGAGACGTAACTATGTTACCTAAGGTATTTTATAACGACGATCCGTAGATATTGATGTGTTTCTACAATGAAGGTCGACTTGCATATGTAAAATAATCAAATGCAAAAATTTCTTAAATTTAATATTCAACCTGCCATAGATAGATGGGGCTTCTAATTTGAACAACAACAAGGAATCAAATAGTAGAATGAGTGGATTTATCGCCTGGGTATAATTGGATTAATAGTTCTGATAGGGATTTCAATTTTCATACCATTCTTATTTACTACTCCTTTATCCTCAGGAGTTCATCCCTCATTCGTATTCTTTCCATTTCATTTTGGATTCATAGGAATAATATTCTTGATATTCATAATATTCCTTATCTCAAAATAGATTTTTTGGTCTAATAGATGTGGAAATTCATCACGTTACTATTCACAATATAGTGGCAACGATAATGCACAAAATATATTAAAAGAATGATACGCAAAAGGAGAGATAACGAAGGAGCAATTTGAACAAATAAAAAAAGACCTGGAACAAGAATAAGTGAATTATTGCAAATATTGATTCTATTCGATCTGTAGAATAATATCAATTTTTACTATGATGTATATAAAATTACAAATAATCGGAGGACCTAGTATATCTTTCTGACTTAACTATTACAGAAATTTTTTCTGTCTTTCATATCCATAAAATAGCTTTGATTCAATGACTGAATGTCTTCTCTCAAGAATGAGGCAACTCGCCTGCTGATGAGACTTTATCTTATGATCATAGCACTTGAATACTTGTTTATGACTTTGAATTTTTATCTCTGACTTCAATAAAAGAGACATCGATATAGTTAAAGAAGCGTGCATTAAAGATTTTAAGTCTAGGTTTATCGTTTAGCTATCTAAAAGACTAATTTAAGATAGACAATTGCAAAGTTAAGGTTAATACTCATTTAATGATATTCTTAGTAATATCATTATTGGGTCCTCAACATTATCATATATTCTTTAATATCTAATTCTTGCCTTATTATATAAATGAAATCTGCTCAAATTAACAAGTACGGAAGCAGCGATGTTATCGAGAGTAACCAAAACACATCTGAACCGACTTTATCTTCTGGAAAAGTTTTAGTTAGCGTAAAAACAGCTAGTGTAAATCCAGTAGATTGGAAGATTCGTGAAGGAGGGCTTCCAACAAATGATACAGCTTCAATTTCCATCTACCTTGGGGATGGATTTTTCAGGTATTATCAAACAAGTTGGGAAAGGGGTTTCTGATTCGGAGTTTAAGCCGGGAGATGAAGCATATGGACAGGCGGGCGTTATTAACGGGGGATCAGGAGCATTTGCAGAAATAGCTTTGGCAAAGATAGAAAGTATTGCAAATAAACCAAATAGACTAAACCATGCCGAAGCTGCAGCCTTACCGCTTGTAGGTGTTAGTGCTTGGCGAGCACTTGTGGAAAATATTGGATTATCAAAGGATCAGAGGGATTCATGAACGACCTTCCTGTGGGAAATAGCGAAGACTAAAGTTAGAAACCCAAGCAAGTTGGTATGTACAACAGGATTGATATTCCTATTCTAAATCAACTATATAAAATCGAGTTTTGATTTTTATAAGCGGTGTTAATGCCCTTAGGTTTAATTCAAAGTATAGATGTTTTCAATATTGAAAGAAACTAACGATTACAGATTTAGAATAGAATGAGATGAGATGAGATGAGATGAGATGAGATGAGATGAGATGAGATGAGATGAGATGAGA
>WHSX01000049.1:0-514 GCA_009379865.1 Candidatus Nitrosocosmicus sp. | reverse complement strand
AAAGAGTTGACGCAAAAGAAGATTCCTTATTCTACTGGTAACTAAGCGTACTTTGTGGTAGAAAGTCCTCAGAGTAAGTGAATTACAATACCCTGAAATAGATAAGTCTGCCCAATAGGATCTAAATAAACTATGAACGGCGATTTGAATTTGACTCATCAGATCTTTTATTATGGAATAGCAATTTTCTAATGCTGAAATGCCCTTATTGCAATGGTTTATGAATTACTGAATTTGTTGTCGCTTCGTAAAATGCGAATACTATTAGTTATGATCTTCAGTAGTGTTATCACTCCTTAGTATTATCACAGGTGTTGTCAATAACGATGAACTGGGCGTCCTCATAATATCTCCATTGGGTAACAAAAGATCGCAGTTTAATAGTCCGATGTCACGGACCATCCCACTATTTCCAAAGACGGTGATCGTATCACCTATCTTAAATGGTCTAGTCAGGGCTAAATACATTCCTGCTATCATATTTCCCAACAGATTTTGCGAAGCAAAACCGATC
>WHSX01000048.1 GCA_009379865.1 Candidatus Nitrosocosmicus sp. | reverse complement strand
GAAATTGGCAAGGGTAAATGGGACTAACTGGGGTATAATATGTCTTAACACGACTTTAAAGTCAGATTCGCCCATCAATTTAGAAGCTTCAACGTAGGGATAATTCTTTATTTGAACACTGAATGTTCGATTAATCAAGGCCAATCCTGGCCAGCCAAATAAAACAAAAAGTCCAATCAAAAACAACAAACTACTCCCAAAATTAAGTGATAGTATTATAAATAATACCATTGTTGGAATCGAAAGAAAAATATCAATTATTATTACCATAAGCGTTCCTGTTTTCCCCCCTTTATATCCAGCAATTAATCCGTAGAAAAGACCAATAGTTGTCGCAGTTGAAGCAACTGCGACTCCGATTAGGAGTGCTACTGGAGTTCCAATCATAATTCCAAAGGTTATATCTCGTCTAAATTCATCTGTTCCTAACAATCCAAAAACTTTGCCTTCTATGATAAGATTTAATTCTTTTAAAATGGTGTCATTATCAAAAGAATAAGTAGTAAATATGAACTGATATGTTCCTCTGAGAGGTATATTTGAATCAGTTTCAGAAAAGATTATTTTTTCCGCAGGCAAATCACTTATGGAAAAGTTAAACAAATCTGCATATTCTATCAAGGAATCAATTACTTCTTTAGATGAAGAAAAAACTCTTTGAGACAGTTCGTGTTGTTGGTTACTGGCATCTGATAATTGAGCCCTAACATCGTTTTGAACGCTTGGCACGGAGTCCAAAGAATTGTAATAGATAACAAATTCCAATCCATCTGGCCTTTTAACTGATATTTCTACCGCTGGAGGAATTTCACCAAATTCTAATGAAAATGGTATACTAAAGCCAGATGGAAATTGTCCATACTCAAATTCGTAAGAAAATGTATGGTTATCCACTTTGAAGTCGGTTTCTGAATAAGAAGAGATTACTGCTTCGTCTTTGGAATATATCTTATGTTCTGGTAATTGCTGCTGAAATGGTATCAAGAAATAGTTAACCCAAGCAGGGGCAGCATTTTTGGGATAGTTAATCCAAAAAAAAGGATCATTCCATTCTGATCGTTCCTTTGCTGGAATATATAAAAGGGTATAGATAGTGATCCCAATCAGGAACAAAAGCAAAACAAAGCCCAAGACACCGCCCTTGTAGTTCATTATACAAACTTTCATTTTATTTGTCAAATTAAGTAAACCACATCCATTCCCTCATTCGTCTCCGGTTCTAATTCTGGGATCTAAAAATGACAGTGTAAGGTCCAGTACCAATCTTGTCAATAAATAAAGCAGTGTAAAGAAGTATACAAGGCCTATAATTAATGGAGAATCATTTTGAATAACTGCATTATAAAACAGATTTCCCATGCCAGGCCAATCAAATATTTCTTCTATTAGTATAGACCCTCCTAAAGTTGCTGTAAGGCCTAATCCCAGCATTGTCATCAATTGAGGTCCAGCATTCTTCAATGCATGTTTGAGTAAAATTTTTCTAGAAGGCAGACCAATGATTCCTAAGGTTTTTATGTAATCTTCTTTAATTATCCTCAAAACAATATATTTAGTGTAATAAACGGATGATGCAAAACCTATGATAACCATTGTAATAAAAGGCAAAGTCATATGATATAATAAATCAACAATATATCCCGGAGTACCTGGAGAAATTAAAGGTGTAGATCTTGCAGGAAATATTTGCAGCAAATATGAAAACAAGACTATCATTATCATTGAAAACCACCATGGAGGTACACTTAGACTAGCAGAGGCAAGACCGGCTACCAATTTATCTGAAATATTTCCTTCCCTCTTTGCTAAATAAGATCCTAATACTATCCCTATGGCTATTACAGTTATTGACGAGGTAGTAAACAGCAAAATTGTATTTGGCAATTTTTCAATTATAAGTTCATTTACGCTGCTTGAACCATCATTGGTAGTAAAAAATCTCGAATTACCCAGGTTCAATGTAATGATTTGAAGGAGACTATTGCTGATTTTTTTTAGAGAATACCAGGGCTCGTCTAGCCCCAGACTTTTAGTTTGGATACTTATTTGTTTATCGATGATTGCCTGCCTTTCCTGTGGATCTTGTAGCTGGTTTAGTCTTTGATTTTCAGATATCGAGTCGGATAGAGAATTAGTTACCTGCATTCGGATATTATCTACCATTATTTTGTCAATAGTCGAACCCAAAAGGAATATTGTAACTAATAGTGTGATAATTAAGACTAATATCAAAATTGAAATTTTTTTTAACAGATAAACGATTATGGACATCAAGGCAAATTCGCCTGTATCTCTTTATTGAACCATACTCAAGGTCTGGCAATCAAGGTTTTCTCTTGGATTAGTGGTTTTGGTGACTCTGCAGAGGTAATGATAAGTTTTATTTTTGCTGGACCTGGTTTAAGTTCCTTTGTCTGACTTGCATTCAAAGATATAGCAACACTTCCAGATTCATCCGATTGAGTTTGAAGTTGATCTTTATTGGTAGATTGATTAGTAAAGGAATTATTCATCACAGAAGAACCTTCAATCACGATCTTATTATTTCTGTCAGAAATGAAATAATCAATGTTCCCCTTTAAACTATTTGTACCGTTAGATAGATTTTTAACATTTACCTGTAAGTCAAAATCAAAAGGATCTCCTATTTTTAGGAACTTTGGAATATTCATACTATCAATGCGTAGTTCGGGAGGGTTTTCGTATTCAGAGTAGATCCCTGTTTTGAACGGGTATGTGCCATCTCTAAAGGCTTGTAGGGTTACAACCCCTCCTGTAGGATTGAAAGTTTCCAAATAATAAGGCCCATTTCCAATTACTGCATTGTGATGATTTGTAATCCAATCGATTGATGACTTGTAGCGTTCAAGGGCATAATCCAAACTTACCAAACCTTTCAAAGGATTGGGTATATATTTTTCATTAGACATCTCAATCAACTCTTGCTTTATCATTTCAGATTGCACCGGTAGATTCAAAGATAACTGATCTATATGTTTAATATTGCCATCAGATTTTGAATAAGATAATTTATTCTCAGCGACCAATCGTTCTGTTGCAGCCGTAATTTCCCAAGGTTCAGAGGGCCATAAAGTCCCGTACGAGGGAACTAAATTTTTGTCATAATGCCAGAGGTCAATATAAGTATCAAAAGTACTGTTGTCATAGAACTTTATACCCTTAATTAGAGATAGGGTTGGAAAAATCAAACTTGAATATTCGGCATCGAAGGTTTTATCATTGTTTTTAGTATCAGTTGACCATTCGAATGGAAAATAATAAGAGTACAAGAGATCGTACTTATCCACAAGTTTTCCACTATGCCATTTTGAAAATAAAGGTTCCATCGTAACTTTGGTTAATGCAGAATTACTTTGATTTTTGTTTTGATCCCAACTTTGATTATAGGGGTTCCAAGTAACAGCATCGCTTGGAACTACGACGGTATCGGTCGGTCCTTTTGAGAACAGATGGGTCCACTTGTTCCTAGAAGGTTCAGGGTCACCGGAATATGGATTAGATATGGTCGGGGTGTCAGTGACAAGTGAATAAATAATTCTACAATAAAAGTCTGTACAACCCTTGACATTATTCCAGGCCCCCTGATATACTTCCTTCATCCCTATATTGAGTGTAGAATTATCAGTATCGTGTTTTATGGCATTTATCAATGATAATTTATTAGCGATACCAGCAGAATAGTCATTGATTAGCCCACTAATTTTTGACGAGGCTATGTATGGATCAAAGGATCTCGCAAAAAAGAGACGCACTGCTTCTTGCAATCCTACAGACTCCGCTTGTTGCAACAAACTATTTCGTTCTGTCTCAGATGTAAAATTGTTAAAAACTAGATCTTGTGTCACATCATCAATCGTAGAATTAGAGTATTGCCAAAAGCCTGGATTCTGAGACCCTGGCATATTTCCAAACCAAGGTGCATACATTTGACTAACAGTTGTTGGATTGTACCTTGAGAACGAGCTGGATATGTATGATTCGGTGTATATATTCCATTCCAAATCTGCCGGGTTTGATCCATAAACAACTCTATTGGCTTTTGTCAAGTCGCCATATTCTTTCAAGACTGTAAATCCAACTTTTTCAATTTCAGATGCAACATAATCACCAAACGATTTTCTTATTAAATCGTCATTTCTAATCAATATCTTAATTAGCACAGGTTTTCCGTTTAGGATATACTTGCCTGTTTGGTCCATAACTGCTCCCGCTTTTGTCATAGAATCCTTGATAGTTTTGGTAGCAAAATTTACATCATAACGGATTTTTAAGGGATCAACTTCGGGTAACACATTACGGTATTCTGGAGAAGTGGGTCCATATGGCTCTACAATAGGATTACTGAACCCCTTTAAAATATTATTTACAACAAAGTTTCTATCAATCAAGAAATTCATTGCGAATCGAATTTCTTTGATCGAGAGAGGATTGAAGGTCTGGTTTCCATAATATGGATTTAGTAACAAGCCATAAGAAAGGCCCTCTTTCTCAAACACTTCTAGATTTGGATTCTTTTTAGCTGATTCAACAAGTTGTAGAGGAATTTGGAAAAAATAACTGTCAAGGTGACCATTACTCACTTCCTGGTACGCAACATTTTCATTAGAAAATCTTATGAATTTAACTTGGTCAGCATGGCCCCCAGTCTTATTCATCTGGGAAAAAGCATAATTATCAAAACTAAAAAGGACGATAGTGGAAAGTGCGGTCAAAAAAGCCAGCACATGTAAGATATTCCTCATGAATAAAGTATTGAAGGAATAATGCATTATAAATTCATTATTTTAGTTTCTGTCATTTCATCTGGGAAAAACTATAGTATATAAATAATCGCCCATTATTTTGATCCATGAGCAATCAAAGTGAAAAAAGAACTCATGCTTACAGTTCAAAAAGAAGCGAGAGCAAAAAATACGCTAAAGTAGAGAGGAGAAAAAGAACTAAAGCAAAGTATTAACCTATTTATTTTGATAATTTCCGATATATTTATATGTAAGGAAAGATATAAATACATGTGGAATTTGTTTATAACCTTTATGGTGATAAATATTGGTAAAAGATATTTCTATGTTTGGTGACCGTTGTCCACGTTGTGGCAAGGGTCCAATGGTTACAGACAATTCAACTGGGGAAATGTTTTGCGGCAACTGCGGCTTTGTAGTTACAGAAAGGATAGAAGAAACCGGACCTGAATGGAGAGCCTTTTCCAAAGAAGAACATGAGGATAGAAGCAGAGCAGGTGTGCCTACATCTTTGGCCATGCATGACATGGGCTTGGCTACGATTATTGGACCAGTGGATAAGGATGCTTCTGGCAAACCTTTATCCGCGTCTATGAAAAGCACCATTGAAAGGTTAAGAACATGGGATAGTAGGAGTCAAGTCCACGAACCTGTTGACAGGAATTTCAGACAAGCATTCAGTGAATTGGACAGATTAAAAGATAAATTAGCAGTGGGTGATGCAGTGATTGAAAAGGCTGCTTACGTTTATAGAAAGGCTTTAGAAAAGGGTTTGGTGAGAGGCAGATCTATTTCAGCACTAGTTGCAGCTGCACTCTATGCTGCATGCAGGGATACGGAAACTCCTAGAACATTAAAAGATGTTGCAAATGCCAGTAACATAAAAAAGAAAGACGTTGCAAGATGTTATAGGTTACTGATTAGAGAATTGGATCTGAAAATGCCAGTGGTTGATCCAGTAAAATGTGTTGCAAGGATAGCAAGCAAGGCCGGCCTTACCGAAAAAACAAAGAGAAAAGCTTTAGAAATCCTAAAGAAAGCAGAAGAGGGCAAGATATCAGCGGGAAAGGATCCTATGGGATTAGCAGCTGCAGCCTTGTATGTAGCTTGTGTAATGAACGGTGAAAATAAAACTCAAAAAGATGTGGCAGAAGCGGCTGGTGTCACTGAAGTTACTATCCGAAATAGATATAAAGGACTCAAAACTCACTTGAAATTGTGAAAAAACTCATATTTTTGATTTTTTCAAATATTTTTTAGTCAATTGTTCAAAAAGCCTATACAAAAATATGACACCCATTATTATGAAAACCACTGATACTATAGCCAGGAATATATTGTCAGATTCGGTGTTCCAGGGACTTTGGAACAAAAAATATCCAAAAATACTGTATGCAAAAAATACAAAATTAGAAATCCAATGGAAGGTTATAGCTGAAGAAAGGCTGTACCTATAATAAAGCCAAGCTAATATAACGCCCCCTAATCCAGCTTGAGTTATTTTTCCGATTTCATACCCGCCTCCAAATATTACATGAGATAGTCCAAAAACTAGCGAGTTCAATGCAATAATTATTGCTATTGCTATAGTAGTGTATTTCCCTTTCCTATAGGAAATATTTTTATACGGATGATAAAGTGTTGAAAGGAATAAACCTTTACCAAATGGTACGAATAATAGGAATAAGGGTAACCCTAAAAGGAGCACTCTAAAGAATATTTCTTCATTCAGAGGGGCTGCAGACAAATAAAAAAAGGACAGTAATGGGTTAGCCGTTAATGGATTCCCCAACGTTACTCCAAAAAGCTGCTGTATGACATCAATCAAAATTGAGAGTACAAAATAGCCTGAAAACCAAGAAATAGTTATGACAAGATAATTATCGCGTTGGATTTTGATCCTTTCAAGTCCTATCGTTTTAAATGGCGTTTTCACTGAAGATAAGTGAAAGATTGAAACAGGTTTTAAAAAACAAAACAGATAACATGCCAAATAAACAGTCCAAAAAAACATGAAGGAAATTCCCAAGTTGAAATTTATTGAATTGAGTCCAAAAATGCCAAATATCAAAAAATCAAGAGGAACATCGCTATACCATTGAACTTCACCACCAATGTTAGTAAAAAAAACTAAAAAGACTCCTATAAAAAAAGAAAAAGCCGTTACCAATATAATGATAACGAGTAGTATATCATCTACATATCCTATGACTTTATTCAAAATTAATTTATTTAACAAAAGTCTTTTCTTAAATTTATAAATCTACATTACTTCTATAGAAGCTTCGTTAAAACCCTTTACCACTAAATAATTTTTGACAATATCCCTATGATCACCCTGTAAAAGGATAAAACCATCTTTTGCTGTGCCACCACAGGCCAACCTGCTTTTTAGCTCTTTAACAATTGTGTGGATGTCATTAATTTTTGGATCCAAACCCTCAATCATGGTAGTAGTTTTAGAAAATCGTCGGGTTTCCAATCTTACTACAATTCGAGTATCTTCTTTATCTAACTCTCCGCATGCACATAAATCATCAGGTAGGCCACATTTTTTGCATATTACAGCCATCTATTATTGCTTCATATACCTAATTCCTCTTATTAAGCCTTCCTTAGCCATTAATTCTTTATACTATTTATGATCATAACGTAGACGACATTCGGATCTGGAATAGAAGAGGATTTAATAAATATCACAATAGTTCGAAATCAATTTCAAAATTTTGAGATTACCTCAAGATTTCAAAAGGTGTTAATTATAATCAATATTGGTTGGTTAGACCTTTTCTTATTTGAATTCAGAGAACTATTGTAAAACTGCCAATAATTCTGAAATCGAGTTCTAATTGATATTTAGTAAATCTAATTTAGTGCAATCATGTTTGTGGAAGGATTATATAAAAAAGGACATAAATAGTGATATGTCTCCTGCCATATCCTCCCTCAAATTTCCCTTTGTGCTAAAACCAGATCAAGTAGCGGCAGTTGATTCGTGGATTAAGAACGGCTACAGAGGATCAATCATTTATTCAACCGGTACGGGTAAGACGGAAATAGCGTACGAGAGCGCTAGAAGAGCATGTATAGAAGTCATGAGGAATGCGCATATCAAAAAAGATTCAACAAGTTCTTTTAACATATTATTCCTCGTTCCTCGGATCGTCCTTATTGAACAAAATGTTAACAGACTCTTAAGATACAACATTTCGAAGGAATATGTAGGAACATATTATGGAGAGAGAAAAGATCAAAAAGAGATTACTATTTCTACATATCAAAGTGCAATAAATAATTTTCCTTTGATTGAAAATGCAAAATTAGTTATTCTCGATGAGGTTCATTTGTTAAGTAACACAGCCTTTTCTTTCAAAAGATTATTCAAAATAATTACTGCTGATCCTAAAAGAAAGATTCTAGGTTTAACAGCTACCATTAATGAGTTAGACCCAAAGTACAAGGAAATAATTGATATAATTCCACCGGTAAAAAAATACCTTATCAAGGAAGCCGTAGATGACGGCAGATTAGCAAAACCCGAGATAGTTTCTATGGAAGTAAGCCTTACAAGCGAGGAAAAAGATATTTACAAAAAAACCAGTGAATCCATTAGAAATATCTCATACAAACTAAATGCCTATGATCCAGGCGTTATCTCAAAGATCCTTTACCAAGGTGGAATGTGCTCAAAGTACGCAAAGGAGTGGTTTAACCAAGTAAGATTAAGAAAGGATTTGCTAAATTCATGCAAATATAAATTAGAAAAAGCCGTTTCCATAATTGAAAAACATAATAATGAAAAGATAATGGTTTTTAGTGAAACTATTGATTCGATCAAAACGTTACAGGAAACTCTTGAAAAGAAAAATATTAGATCTGAGATAATCCATTCAAAAATAAAGACTAAGGATCGGAAAATGATCCTTGAAAAATGGGGTGAAGATTTCTATCCTCTACTATCCGTCCACACACTGGAAATAGGTTTTGATATTCCTCAGGTCAGAATAGCCATAATTCTTTCTAATACTTCCAACATTAATCAGATTGCCCAAAGAATAGGGAGAGTTATCAGGAAAACTGATGAAAAGGACCGTGCGTGGATATATCTGATTTATGCTAAAGAGACTAGGGATAATAATATTCTGCGAATGGTAGACAAAGCGGTTGGAAAGAAAAGTAGTAAAATTATAAGAAAAGGAACAAAGCAAACTAGAATTACAGACGAATTTTAATTCAGGTAAACTGGAAGAAAACAAAAGTTATATTTTGATACGGGCTTACCGCTGGTTATGCCAATAAAAAGTATAACTGTTTTAGGTTCAGGAATTATGGGTCACGGAATTGCTCAAGTATCGGCAATGGCAGGCTATAAAGTAGTATTACGGGACATTGAACAAAAATTTCTGGATAAGGCAATGGAGAAGATTAAATGGTCTCTACAAAAGCTTGCAGAAAAAAATAAGATCTCCCTAGAGGAAGTTGATATTTTTTACAATAATATTACCCCTCTGGTTGACCTTCAGACTGCAATACAGAACGCGGATTTAATAATTGAAGCGGTTCCTGAAGACTTTAATTTGAAGAAAAAGGTATATCAAGAGTTAAATAGTTTAGCAGAAAAGAACATTATTTTTGCATCAAATACTAGTACGTTACCCATAACCGAATTGAGCAGTCTAACAGACCGTCCGGAAAAATTCATCGGTGTCCATTTTTTTAATCCCCCTCAATTGATGAAATTGGTTGAAGTGATTCCAGGCACCAGTACAGATTCTAAAGTAACACAAGAGGTGACGAATTATATCAATAAAATCAATAAACATCCAGTAATTTGTAAAAAGGATGTATCCGGATTTATCGTCAATAGAGTTTTCATACCATTAGTACATGAGGCACTATTTTCAATGGATAGAGACCATGTCTCTAAGGAAGTAATCGATTCCGCAGTTAAATTCAAATTGGAATTTCCAATGGGAATACTTGAACTTGCCGATTATACGGGCCTCGATGTTATCCATAAAGCCTCTTATGAAATGAATCTGAGGGACAAGACAGTTCTTTTGCCGCATCCAAAAATTAAAGAGTTGTACGATAATCAAAACTTGGGTCAAAAATCCGGGAGAGGCTTTTATGAATATAAGGGCGATAATTATGAAAGGATAGATCTTACTATGGAAAAGGCCTCAAAATATGATCCATATTCGATTTTAGGGGTCGCTGCTAACAATGCCTCGTGGTTGATTGATAATCAGATTTGCACCATAGAGGATTTGAACGTTGCATTGAAGTTTGGTATGGGCCTTAAAATTGATATTTTTGATGTATTTAAAAAGATTGGGCCTAATGAAATCATAGATAAATTACTTGAATTGGAATCAAAATATGGATCCTTTTATCATCCTAATCAATATTTGTACTCCATATGATAGCGTGATTTCAATTCACTAATGATCTTTTTTTTTATAATGCGTCTCTTAGTCCTTGATTAAATGCAAAAAATTTTACTATTAGTGTAAATCATTCTTTTTTAATATGTATTCTACTGCCTCCAGTGGAGACTTTGTTTTCTCAATCATAATTCTATTGCGTTCATCTAAATATTTTCCCCCGTAGTAATCAGATGTGCCGCCACTCTCAGAAATTGAGATCATTGGTTTTTTTGCTATATAGCCAACGCAAAGCTCAATTAATGTACCCACACCACCCCCTACTGAAATAAGACCGTCAGAAGAGTAAGCCACGATAAAATCCCTGGACAATCCAATTCCTGTACATATTACCGCATCACAGTATTTGTTGGCACTTGAATAATCTTCTTGTGGAACTATTCCAATTGTAAAACCATTACTGTCTTTAGCGCCTTTACAAGAGTATTCCATTACCCCTCCTAAACCCCCGCAAATCAAGATAGCATTTTTTCTCGCTATGAAACTCCCCACCTCGTAGGCTAAATCAAGAGTTCTTGATTTAATCGAAAGAGAACCACTGTTGTATCCTATAACCCCGATTTGCACTTGTTTCAATCTAGTTAAAGTAAAAGACCATCATTTAAATATAATTTAGAATCTGATTCGCTGTTTCACATTTTTTTAATACAGAAATGCTTTTATTTCCATTGTACAAATTTTTAAATATGAGTAAGAAGGCGAAGAAAAATGCACCTTTACCTGCATCAAGTGCGGGTCTTTTAAGGTTTTTTGAAGATGAAACTAAAGGGGTTAAGGTAAAGCCAGAAATTATATTAGGAATTGCAGGTGCTTTAATTGCCATTTCAATAGCAATAAAAATTTTGATTCCAGTCTAAATTTTTTTGACTATTAATGAGTAATTTTGAGTCTGACAGTGTTTCCAGCCTTCATAAAAGATGGCTTTTTACAAACATAAATCCCTCTTCAGAAAAATTTTCTTTTCTAATAGCAATCTTAAGTTTAATTACAAATGTAGCACTAATTAATTTCGTAATTACCCCGCACTCCATTACTGATTTTCTAATAAGCCTCCCAATTATTGCATCTGTATTTTCAGTGACACTTGTTTTCGACTACCTTTCGTTGCGTGGTACACCTTTAAACAGATTCTCCAAAGTCTTGCATGTAGCTGCATTTGCAAATCTACTTTGGACTCTAACCGTAATTGGTGGATATATTTCAGAATTTATTATTAATACCAACTCATTGAACATTAATTTCGTTTTGCAAGGAATGTTTATGGCCATAGGTCTAAGAATAGGTATTTTCGTATCGGTGTTTGGTGCATCGTTAAAGAGATCGATTCCGATTTCATTCATTCAACCATTGATCATTTTCATTTTATTTTCTTTTTTTTACTTTAACCATATATTTTACACAAACTTTACAGTATACGTCTTCGGGTCGGTGATCCTGTTCATTGGTGTATTATGGACGATAGTAATAGACAGGATTGGTAGACCCAATTTTACTAGTGCTTTTAAGATATTACAAGCATTTCTTATTGCGTGGACCGAGAATAAGTCTGATGAAATGGAAAAGATTGCAGAAGCTAAAGCGAGCCCCAAGATGGTTAATACCCTAATCGTAAAATTAAAGCCTAAGAATCAAAAGGAAATTTCTATTGTACTACCAGAACTCCATCCGGGCCCATTTAATCCAATAGGCGGTAGCAATTTGCCATACGATATTTTTAAATTTTATTCAAATTCTGCGATGGTCATGCACAGCGTCTCTGATCATTCTCTGAACATACCTTCTAAAAAAGAGGTTGAAAAATATTTAACCTCATTAGATAAGCATAACCATCTAGAGGCAGGTGACAAATGCTCAATTCCGCTGACAATTCGCAGGGAGGATTGTAATTGCAGCGGATTTGCGCTGGGGAAAAACGTAATAATCTTGTTTTCAAAATCTCCCTCGGGCATGGAGGACATACCTCCTGATGTCAAGACAGAACTTGAAATATATGCGAAACAGATTGGTTTTGAACAAATATTGATTATCGATGCTCATAATTCACTTGGGGAGAAAATCGAACAAGATAATATCGAAGTACTGATAAAAATAGGTAAGGAATGCTTGATTAAGCTAAGAGAATCAGAACAATTTCCCTTCCAGGTAGGATATGCAAATAGTTATCAAATAGAAGAACAAACCAATAAGGATTTATTGAAACAACCCGACCTAGGACACGGCCAATTTGGATTATTGATCATTTCAATCAACAAAATAGATTATTCACTCTGTTGGATCGATTCTAATAACTTGAAAAATGGATTTAGGGAAAAAATTGTAGACTCTCTTGAAGCAGAAAATTTAAAGATTATTGAAGTATGTACTTCTGATACTCATTCTACATCAGGAAAGCGAAATATCAAAGGTTATTACACATTAGGCGATGTAACTCCAGAGTCCAAAATATTGGATGTATTCAAATCTTTGGTTACAAGAGCAAAAAGATCTCTTGACAAATCGACATTTGATGTTTTTAAGATAGAAAGTCAAGTAATGGTCATGGGAAACGACCAATTTGATGATTATTCAAACGCCCTAGAGAAATCATTTCTAGTAACTAAGATTTTTCTTGGGATTACTTTTGTTGTATATATCCTAATGTTACTCTTTACCTGATTTTGAATCAGTGTTTAAAGCGCGATGGATGAGGAGAGATTTGAACTCTCGACCACCTGTGTGTGAGACAGGTATCCTAACCAGACTAGACCACCCATCCAGCAATGAATGCTCTTCTAGAGATAAAATATGAAGATTAATTAACTTTTGGCTACCTCGTCTTCGCTAAGATTACAGGATGGTAAATGGTTATGCTAGAATGATCAAGTCCCCTCACCATATTCACTGAGATATTTATTTTGTGTCTCAGATAATTTATCAATGTTAATCCCCATTGCTTTTAACTTTAGGCCAGCAATGAGCAGATCTTGGTCCCTATCAATCTCGTAAATTTTATTTTCAAATTTACCCTTATTACTAACAAGGTTAAGTACGGATAAGAACTGGTTAGCAAAACTCATATCCATAACTTCAGATGGGTGACCCTCTGCAGCTACTAGGTTTACCAATCTTCCTTCCCCAATTACATTTATTTTTGAGTCATTTTTCAAAATAAATTGTTCTACATTTTCATTTATATGCTTTGAACTTTTAGCCAGACCTTTGATTTCTTCAATAGATATCTCTACATTAAAGTGTCCTGCGTTAGCAAGGATCACACCGTTCTTCATTCTTTCTATATGAGAACCAATGATAACATCCTTGCAACCTGTAGCGGTAATGAATAAATCGCCAATCGACGATGCTCCCTCCATTGGAGAAACTATGAATCCATCCATCTTTGCCTTTAGGGCATTTATAGGATCAATTTCAGTTACGATTACCGATGCGCCTAATCCCCTAGCCCTACTTGCTATACCCTTTCCAACATGTCCGTATCCAGCAACGACTATGGATTTACCAGCAATTAGTACATTAGTCGCCCGAATAATACCATCTAAAGCAGATTGGCCCGTACCATAAACATTATCAAAGTCATGCTTAGTTTCAGCATCATTAACAGCCACTATAGGATAACTAAGTTTTGATGTTCTTTCAAGAGCTTTTAATCTTAATACTCCGGTAGTAGTTTCCTCAGTCCCACCAATGATATTCTTTCCGTATTTTTCAAATGCTTTATGAAATTCGATCGTAAGGTCTGCTCCATCATCAATCGTAATATCAGGATTGAACTTCAGGACTGAGTATATATCTTCATAATATTCGCTAGTTGATACTCCCCTGCTAGCGAAAACTGACAATTCTTCGTCTTTTACGAGCGAGGCAGCAATATCGTCATTGGTGCTTAATGGATTACACCCTGACCATGCTATTTTGGCTCCTGCTGCTGCAAGTGTCTTGGTTAGAACTGCTGTTTCTTTAGTTACGTGCAAACAACCGCCAACTACGAGATCCTTCAGTGGTTTTGATTCTTTAAATTTATTCTTTAAAGATAGTAATACGGGCATATTTGCTTCGGCCCACTCAATTTTTTTTTTACCTTTATCTGCCAAGGAAATATCTTTAATTCTATATTCCATAGGTAAAAAAATATAGAAACCTTATATTACTTTAACACAAGAGTTGAGGCTCAAAAAATCATTTTTTGAGAATGAAACACCCAAGGTAGCTAGTTCCTTGATTGGAAAGGTGTTAATCAAGTACACAAATTTTATGGGCAATTACTTCAAGACCAGCGGAATAATTACAGAAACGGAGGCATATGGAAATACGGATGACCCCGCGAGTCATGCGTATAAAAGATTGACTCTTAGAAATGCCGCAATGTTTGGGGAAGTTGGACGACTCTATATTTACTTTATTTATGGGAATCATCATTGTCTCAATATTGTAGCAAGGAATCACGATCAATTGGCAGGAGCAGTCCTAATTCGGTCAATAGAACCTATTGAAGGAATTAGTCTAATGAAGTTGTTCAGGAAAACGGAAAATATCTACAATTTGACCACGGGACCAGGAAGATTAGCACAGGCATTTAAGATTACCATTAAACATAACAACCTTGATGTAACCAATACTGCAATAAATAATTACTTTTATTTCGAAGAAAACGAGAGTATTTATCAATATCACAAATTCAAGGTCGCTCAAACTATCAGAATTGGCATCTCAACTGGAATTGAAAAAAAATGGAGATACATTATGCTAAGGCAAGATCGTCATAGTTTGCAATATCAACCAAGCAAATTCTTATCTAAAAGAAGCTAAAATATAATTACTAAACAGATTAAATCCATAGACTACATTCAATATATAGCTAATTGGAAATTATTCTAAAATGCCCCTTAAAGATTTCTTAGTACCTGAAGAAAAAGTGAAATTTGTTTGTAGAAGGGACATTGAATATGCTAACAAGAAGTACGACTTGTTCATCACAAATAAGAGGATTCTATTATACAGGGAAAGCGGATTCATCAACAAATCAGAGGATGTTATTTGCGAAAAAATTGAGAGATTGCAAGGATTAGAATACAAAGAAAAAGGCGGATTATTAAATCTGGCAAAGATATCCATTAATGGTGGAATTAAGATAGACATCAAAGGGCCTTCAAAAGAAGTAAAAAACATGTTCAAGATTCTCGAATGTCTGATTAATTCAAAATAACAGAATTCAAGATGAATTAAGATAAAACTGCGCTTACAATCGTCCTCAATTCATCCAACCTATCATTGTTGTTATCATTGATGTCTTTTGCATCTTTGTTGTTATCATTGATGT
The DNA here is from genome assembly GCA_009379865.1 of Candidatus Nitrosocosmicus sp. GTDB lineage: Archaea > Thermoproteota > Nitrososphaeria > Nitrososphaerales > Nitrososphaeraceae > Nitrosocosmicus. The sequence goes on along the minus strand of WHSX01000048.1, from coordinate 6 downwards.
CTTTTG
>WHSX01000047.1 GCA_009379865.1 Candidatus Nitrosocosmicus sp. | reverse complement strand
TAACCTGCGCAGTAAAAAATTCTACTGAACATAAAATGATTAACCGGATTAAGTATTTGACTAATACCAAAAAACCTTTGATTATCGCTGGTTGCTTGCCAGCGGCTGATGAGAGTTTAGTAAAATCCGCCAACTCCCACGCCAGCATAATTGGACCAAATTCTATTGATAAGGTAGTAGAGATCGCTCATGCAGCAATGGGTGGACAAACTGTGTCAAGTTTAGCGAATTCAAATATTGAAAAAATAAATATACCTAGGTTTAGGATCAATCCTATAATCAGTATCGTTGAAATCTCAACTGGGTGTCTAAGTGAATGTACCTTTTGCCAAACAAAGCTTGCAAAGGGTGACCTTAGGAGTTATAGAATTGGTGAAATAGTTAAACAAATAAGAGAAGATTTAGAACATGGGAGTAAAGAGATTTGGCTTACATCTACGGATAATGGATGCTATGGGCTGGACATTGGTACTAACTTAATAAATTTGTTAAGAAGCTGCGAAAAAATAGAACAAGAATTTAAGATTAGACTTGGAATGATGAACCCGATGTATCTCAACAGAATGATAACCGATTTATCGATACTATATTCAGGAAGTAACAAGCTTTTTAAATTCATTCACATCCCTATCCAGAGCGGGAGCGAAAGAATCTTAAGGAAAATGAAAAGAGGACACACGGTTAATACCACCAAAGATCTTGTCACGAGATTGAAAGACAAGATTCCAGAAATCACAATTGCAACCGACATTATTACTGGATTCCCAACAGAAACTAATGAGGATTTTGAACAGACCTTAGATTTAATATCATTTATTGACCCCGATATTGTTAATTCATCAAAATTCAGTTCGAGGCCCGGAACTGCCGCGTCGAAATTAGAAAAGGTCGATGACGATATAATTTCAACTAGGTCAGAAAGGCTGCATAACCTAATCAAAGCAATAGCAAAAAGAAGAAATTCCAAGTGGATAAATTGGGAAGGGGAGGTCCTAATTAACGAAATTGAAAACGGAAAGCTGAAGGGTAGAAATGATTATTATAAATCAATAATTCTAGATCGTGATCCCGATGAGTCATTTTTGAAAATGATGCCCCAGACCAACTTTCAGTCAAGGATACTGGAATCAAAGGTCTATCACAAATATGCGGATAATAAGGAAGAAAATAGGGTTATCAAAACTGGTCCGTATAAGAATAACATGTTATATGTTGACAATCCCTTCATTGGCAAGAGGGTCAGAGTTAGGGTAATATCTTATTCAAATCATGTCTTAAAAGCTATTCCAATTTAGTCTACAACCACGAGCGATCACACAACACTTTTATCTTTCGCCTAAGGTTTGTTAATGACGATTGAAAAATACTAATACTTTGAAAACATGTATTATCGGTGTTGGGAATGCAGGGATAAAGATAACAAATCAAGTATTGGAAAAAGTAAATCTAGATTATCTTTTTTTGGGGAATCATTCCTCGACCGTCTCAGATTTTGGTAATAAAATTGAAATAACTAATCCTTCCAGAATTAATCCATCATTAGACCAAATTAGAAAAACATTATTGGAAGCAACAGATGATATTTTATCAAAGGTTAACCAATACCAATCTATTATCATTGTTGGAAACTTGGCTTCCCAGTTTGGATCAGCAGTATTGCCAGTGTTATCTCAAATGCTAAGAAATAACATGAATCGAGAGTTAATCTGCTTAACTATACTTCCTTTTGGATTTGAGAAAGAAAAGCTATTTCGTTGCGGGGTATCTCTTTCTTTTTTATGTAAATTCGTTAACAGTGTTATAGTAATTGATAACAATGCAATAATAAGAAATGGTAATGACATTTCCATTGAACAATGCTATAAGATTACAAATACAGCAATAGTCGATATAATAGTTCAATCAGTGACCAAGAGTTTTCCTGAAAAATTTAATTTTGTTATTTCTAATAGATCTACAAAAGGGATAAAGAATGCCTTTATAGAAACAATGGCTAAACTTACACAAAAAATTGATATTAATAGTGTCCAAAAATGCTCGCTCTATTTGTATCAACCTAATGAAAAAATTTCAATAATGAAAAATGTGATAGAAACAGCCAATAATTTACTTTCGGAGGCGGAACTAGAAGTAAACATACTAGAAGAAGGGAATGAGACCACAAAATGTCACATCCTGGTGAAAACAAATAAAGACATTGTATCAGGATACGACCCGCTGAACTTTTTGATTCCGAAGAAAAATATTTTAGATTTTGAACCTGAGATCGCTATGGATGATATTCAACTACCTTATTTCAATGATATTGAATCAGGATTTACTTTGGTTAACAGAAGATCCAGTAAATGATTTTGATACTTAAAAAAGAAATAAAACCTAAGGATAACGCCCCAGTCAAGTATTTTTTTAGTTCTGAAATTATTGATAATCCTAATTATAAAAAAATTATTTGACAAAATTCAAGATTAAATCATATCATTGCTATTACTTTTCTTTAGTCACGCTCTCTTCAACCGGAACACTAACATCTTCCATTTCGACCTTTTCCGATGTTTCGGTTTTAGTTTGAGAATCAGATTCAATGACAATATCCTCATATAGAGAAACAATAACCTGATCATCTTCATCCTTTACAATTCTAACCCTCACCTTTCTTGGTGGATTAGTTTTGCCTCTTTCCCAAATATACCGATTCAGCTCTTGATCAATCTTAATTTGCGAGCTTTTCATATGTTTTATAGCGAATTCTTTAATCATGTTAACTACCCTATCAGTTCTCTTATGCTTTGGTGTTAACCATGCTTTACTGAAATTTATTGTATATATTCTTGCGAGTGTATCCTCTACGTTTGACATTTTACATTATCTCCTTTTTTATCCTATATTCACGTCTGATCTGCGCCATGACCTTCTTTTTGGATTTGTTCTAACATGTCGGTGTGTCCGAATAATAATCCAGGCTGGCACCGGTCTGTTTTGCTTCATTTTTTTCAATAGTCTTATTTTCCTGGTAGTACTTTTGCGGGCAGCCATGATATCTTCTTTTACAATACTACCTATTTTTAAGTGTTAACATACGATCAAACTGGTTATGCGAAATTCTCTCGCGTTCATGATAAATTGTTGAACTGACAAACCATTGAGATTTGAAAAGTATATAGCCATATGAGGCGAATAGCGAAATAAATCTATCGCCATATTTCTTAAAGTTGAATTTAGAATACAGATTCTTCGGATAAAGAAATTCATTACACGGACAGTAGAAATATAACAGTAATATGTAAAATAGAGAGAATCAAAGAATAACAATTCTTAAATGGTTTAAATTCGATGATAATCGTATTCTGCTATATACTTCTTTTTAGAACTGTTATCTCCCTGGCGGCTGATTACTGCTGTAAATTTAATCACAGGCAAAGGGAACAAAGAACCTGTCGCATTTCTTAATAATTCATCAAACTAGAGATAACAAATTAATTGACAATTACTATATTATTAAGATATGTATGTCTGTGAAACTTGCTTTAATTTTCTGAAATCAATTTATACTGTAAAGCAATTAAAAAAAATTCAAGTAATACCAAAAGACCAGAATTCAGGATTACAATGTCTCAGCAGCTACCACAAGAAGTTAGTTGATAGTTTCAAATCCTAGTATAAAACATCTAACGCTGATTCTGTTTTATGACTTTAGAGTCGACGGCATCACCGATATTTATGTCAAATTTGTTTGTAAAATTGGATACAACTTCTAAAACATACAAAGAATCATCATTAGGTGTATAAGAAGTACACGGCATCAAGAAGACACAGGGTTGAAGATTTTTCTCAATGTGAACAATCTTTCCAGTCGAATTGATCCAAATTATGTCTATCGGAAACTTCATGTCCTTCATCCAAAAAGAGTGTTTTTGTGGCAATTCAAAAATGAATAACATCCCTTCGTTTTCTTTGAGGGAATCCTTAATTGCTAATCCCTTAGCCTGAGAATCTGGAGTTGTCGAAAGACTGGTTAGTACATTCACTCCCCCTACCGACACCAAAGCTGTTTGATTTTGTTCTTGTTGTTGCGCTTTGACACCTTCAAATCCATTATAGACTATTGGGATTAACAACAGTAAGAAAAGAACTAGACATGGAAACGATGTGGAAATAATTTGCTTCAATTGTAATCATGTACTTATCGTTTACATAATTTAAACAATACATTTTTTTAACGAGATAGATGTATACACATATGGAATGCAATTGCAGATGTATAAATTGCAAAAATCCTAGTTTAATTAGTAACGATTTTATAGCTTCTGATGGATATGAGGATGCTCATCATACTTGTAAAGCCTGTGGATTACATTTCAACCACCTAGACGGTGAACAATTCAAGCATTGAGATATTTGTGGATATCACCCCTAAATTAACAAATCAGACGATGAGTATCGATCATGATAGGAGTTTTTCCTTGGATAGAGCTTTATCGAATTCTTCCTCACTCATTAATTTTTTCTCAATTATTACTTCTTTAATGGTTTTGTTGCTCGACAGAGCTTCTTTGTAAACTTCGGCTGCTTTTAGATAGCCTATTATGGGATTCAATAATGTTACCAACACAGGGCTCTTCTGTACGCTCAATTGAAGTTTTTGCTTGTTTGTTTGTATTCCATCAACCATATTCTTGGAAAATATAGGTAGAAAATTAATGAGCATATCGGTGGAATCTAACACTGATTTAACCATACCTCCAAGCATGACATTTAATTCAAACTGTCCTGCTTGAGATGCCAGAGTGACTGAAAGATCATTACCGATTACTATGAAACAAATCATATTTAGGGTCTCAGAAAGAGAAGGATTGACTTTTCCCGGCATTATTGAGGATCCTGCATGAACAGCTGGAATAGTGATTTCTGCAAATCCGGCAGTGGGCCCTGAAGCCATCAATCTAAAATCGTTTGACATCTTTGTCAATTCTATGGCAAGATTTTTTATTGCAGAGGAGCAATTCGCAACATCGAGTTTACTTTGTAGAGAATAGAATAAGTTAGGAGACGGCTTCAATGGCATTCCTGTAATATTTGCTAGATTTTCTACCACAAGATGTTGGTACCCTTTTGGGGTATTTGCGCCCGTTCCTACTGCCGTTCCCCCAAGGGCTACAAAGTACAGCTGTTCCAGAGACCCGATGATAAATTCTTTTGATTTTAATAACGCATACAGGTACGAACTAAATTCATCTCCCATGGTTACAGGGATTGCATCCATCAAGTGAGTTCGACCAATTTTTATATCATCTTTAAAGTCAATTGCTTTTTTTTCTATTGAACGGATCAATTGGTCCAATGATTTTAGTAACTCTTGACAATTCATGATTATAGAAATATGAATGGCTGTAGGAGAGGTATCGTTACTTGACTGAGACATATTCACATGGTCATTCGGGCTGATTATTTCGTAAGAACCCTTTGGTTTTCCAAGGATCTCTAGCGCCCGGTTCGCAATTACCTCATTACAATTCATGTTAAAAGCGGTACTTGCTCCCGAATTAAGTGTCTCGATTATGAATTGATCAGACAATTCTCCTGCCAAAATTTCATCACAGCTTCTGATTATTGTGTTGGCAATTTGTGCCGACAGCACGCCAAGATCCCGGTTTGTTATAGCCGCCGCTTTCTTGATCATTATGAATGACATGATAAAGTTCCCATGTGGAGGGAGTTTTGTTATTTGATATTGTTCTTTTGCTCTTGTAGTGAATGGACCATAATATGCATTCTCTGGGACTACCACCTCGCCTATTGAATCCTTATCAATTCTAGTTTTTTGAGACATAGATTTCATTTTTAAGAAGGGTATTTAAAATGTATAATGTAGGATTTTCAAGTTTCAATCAACCGGCTAAATCTACAACAAGTTTTGATTTCTTTTTGAATAATATGAGGATGAAACCAATATTCTTTATTTATATGTAGTAAATATATATATTATGATTATTTTAATAAAATAATTAAAGTAATTTCATTAATACTTATATTTATCTTAATTATTAATTAAAATAATGAAATAATTGTTAGAAGAAAATAAAAAGATAGGTATTGATCAAACTTGACAATATCACATAAAGGTATATTTATATCGAGTATTTATATACCCCCAAGGAACGAATAATGCCTCAAACAAAGCCAATGGTGAGTATAGAAAACGTTGTGGCATCTGCAACGGTCAATCAAACTATAAATTTAAACTTGATTACACAGATATTTCCCGATGTAGAATATCATCCAGATCAATTTCCAGGGTTAGTATTTAGATTAAAAGCCCCCAAAACTGCCACCTTAATTTTTAGTTCAGGGAAGATGGTTTGTACAGGTGCAAAATCCGAAGAACAAGCTATCAAGGCAGTAAGAAGTGTGGTTCAAAAGTTACGAAAAGGTGGAATTCCTGTAGAAAATGATCCAATCATTGAGATTCAGAATATTGTTGCTTCAGCAAGCTTGGGAGGAAAAATCCATTTAGAATTAGCAGCCAGAATATTGCCAAGAAGTATGTACGAGCCCGAGCAATTTCCAGGATTAATTCATAGGATGTTAGATCCAAAAACGGTAATCTTGCTATTTGCTAGTGGTAAGCTTGTTTGCACCGGTGCTAAAAAAGAAACTGAAGTATACAGGGCCGTTACCAATTTGCATACTCTTTTGGAAGAAAAGAATTTAATGATATACGAAAGCTAAAATTCGATTATTTCCTCTTTTATTGATTCATATTCGTGTTTATCAATTCTTGCGTTTTCATTCAAGATTTTGATAATCCTAAGGATTGGAATAGCGCTTTTTATCTTTAATGCAAAGTGGTCAAACAAATCTTGAGACCCTTGTTGTCTGTCGACAAGCACTACTACTCCACTTATAACTGAATGATTGGGCAACGATTCTATTCCACTTAATACTGAATGTCCAGTCGTAATTACATCATCAACAAATAATATTTTTGAATCTGGTTCTAATGCTCCTTCTATTTTTTTCTGGGTACCATAGCTCTTAAGATCTTTCCTGACGTATATATGAGGTTTAAAGAGTTCGTATGAAAGAGCCGAACCAAAAATGGTCCCTGAAGTTGGCACAGAGCATATATAATCAAAATTTTCAAAGCCAATTTGCGAATTAATAAGGTCTTTTAGCAAAGAAATGGCCTTTCTAAAATACAATGGATAACTCTGCAGGATTCGCAAATCCAAATAGAAACGGCTCTTCCTGCCACTCGATAGTGTGAAATTTCCAATCTTAATAGCATTTCTATCGAATAAAAAGAGTATGAGATCTTCCTCCAGTTGTAATCGGTCATTTTCGTTCAACTTCTCCTAATTAGATGATCTTTTATTTTATATGTTACTCATTCTTAAATAATCTATTATGCCGGAAATATGGTTAGGGTATGGCGATTCAGAAATTATCTTGGATATCAAATATGAAAATATTTCCAGCATGCCGAGACCCTCTATGAATAAGCTAGATTTGGAGAAATTAGAAATTGAAATCCAAAACAAAATAGTGATGCAAGAATCAACTCTAATTCTGATTACAAGCCCATTTTTCTTTATTTTACCAATATTAACATTTATCCAAAACTTATCCAAAGAATCCAATTTCGAAAATATTGAGTACTGTACTCTTTCAAGATCTATACCTCAAAGAGTAAAACAACAGCTTAATGAAAAGGGCATTAGCCTCAGTAAACTATCCGGCGAGGAAGTATTGGATAAAATGATCAAATTTAACAACATTATATTAATAGACAGGCTCGAGTATGATCCGATTTTCGGCTATACAGGATCCCCTGTCAGATTACTACGAGAGTGCTATCCAGATGAAATGAACCAAGTATACTCCACCGTCTTTGATTCGTTACCTCAACCTGGTAAGTATAGTGAACCTCTTAAATTGGCAATTGAGGTGACATCTAAATCTAATTTTCAGGCAATACATATAATTTCCAATAACGAAGGAATAGATTCGATTTTCATAGGAGACCTTTCATACTCTATTAACGAAGCCATTCATAGATTTAAGTCAATAACACAACCAATCGCTGAACCTTCAAAATCCGCATTTATTTCCGGTAACACTAATTATTCTTGCCAGATGACGCTTGGAAATAGTTTAAACCTTTTATGGAATAATTATCACGCAGTGAGAGACAATGGGATAATAATATTATTATCTGAAAATAAAGATGGTGTGGGCAATGGGACATTGCTTAAACTAATTGAAAATAGACTGGATTTAAATGGATTGAATAAGTATCAATATACAAAAGATTTGGAACATGTTAATTTTCTCAACATGTTAAAAGATAAATATGAGATTTTTTTAATTTCAAGTCTTCCTCGAATCTATTCCGACAAATTGGGATTGAAATCCCTACAAAGAATAAAGGATGGGATGGAGTTAATAATTGAGAAGAATGGCAAATATTCAAAATCCATCATTATTCCAAATTCGGAAATTACATTGGTTAGAGTTTGAATATTTGAATAGATAACTGGAGAGAGGATATTTGTCTTTTTTAACTCCACGCTGTTGTCATCAATCAATCCATAAAGGATAATTTTATTAAAGATTAGAAAGACTAGACTTGATTTCTCGTAGATTCGCTTCTGTCTTAAACCCTGTTGACGAAAAAATGGTTGGGCTGGCGTTATATCCATCTATAATTAATTTATCAATAATTTTAGAAAGTGGATGTGTACTATTCTTCATTAATTTCCCAAACTCGTCACTATTGTAATGATACGGAATATGATCTAATTCTCTAGAGGCAATCTCGAAAAACCTCTTGTTAGGGTTCATATCTAGTTTACCCAGATTCGATTCTTGTGTCATTCTTGTTTCCGATTCAAGTATTCCAGTCAGTATTTTTAAAATCACATTTTTTTCGAATATGTGAGATATCCATAATGGACCGCCCATCCTCATCTTTTTCTGACATAATGGACAATTAATTTCAGATGGACTTTTTTTCATCAATTCTCGATATCCACATTCAAAACAATGAAGAATATACCCTAATTTGTCAGATATTTTATTTGCTAAATAATTGCTTTTTGATACTTTGCAATAAATTCGAATATAATTTCTGTATGAATGTGCAAATATTGGATTAATGTAAAGATCTAGCCTGGAAGCAACTAAGGACGTACAGGATAGTAACAACCTGGTACCTATTTCCAGAGAATACCTAGTTCTCAAAGGTATTCCATAATATTTCCTATAACAAACTCTTGGATAAACACCCTGTAATACCGCCGTATCGGTTGCAGTAATAGAGATCATACCGTCATTTTCAACCGCGCGCAAGATACAATCCAAAAAAGGTGCAGGTGTTCCGAAAGGATCCAAATCAATTATCGTCGCGCGATTATCAAAATTAACCCTACTGGACAGGAAACTACATATCTCTGATGTATAAAAATCAGACTTGTGGTATACATTGTTGATAATGGTATTAACCTTCGCAGTTTGGGCTGAGATCATATCATAATCATTAAAAACCACTTTCTGAATCTGAGGGATTTCTTTCCCGACTCTTACTCCTCTTGCTCCCAAACCACACATGGAATCAACAAAGGAAATATTTTTCCTTGATTGATCAATGTAATTTCTGTATATCAAAATAGAAATATCTCTATTAAATTTTGCAGCTGGATTAAAGAAAGCAGGAAATTTAGGAGGCTCCTTTTGGGCTATGGCTTGCGATGGAACTAGAAGTGTGACTTCCCCTTCTCTGATCTTTGACCACTCATATGCGGCGTTCTTTCGTTCCAAATAATAAAGGGAGATTCATCCCATATTTATTCAATCTCAATTCTAGCTCGTGTGAGTAAAATCGATATGTACAGACATTTCCATATCCATAAAAATGTCTGCACCATCCCACTGAGTTGTTTATCTTCTCTATTTAATTTCAGTTATTTGGAAATTGATTTTTGAGTTGAAATCTCAAAGCAAATCCACAATATTAAAAAATAATAGGTTTGTTCTTGATAATGCGGTTAAGAGTCCCTTCGCTAAGTGGAAATTAGTTTAGCTAAATATGACGTATACCTCGAAGATTGATAAGAAATAAGTAATTTTTAACTACAGAGGGCAACATCGTACGTTGTAGCATTGACCTTCCAGAAACAAATTGATGGCGTGGTGTAACCACAGTTCATCCTAACCCTCCACAGTACTCCTCATCAAATGATAGAATTTGTTCTTATTAATTCTCCCTTGTTATTTAATCAGATTAATGCTCTACTACATGTACTAAATTCTAGTAACCGGTTCGGCAATACCATCTGCTAGTAACTCGGTCTACAAATCTATTTTTCAGATTAACCACGACTTCCAACATGCTGTACCTTTAAATGAGTTCAAGAGATTCCTTTTATCTTTAAACTATCAAAACCAAAGATTTAGAATATAGTTTAACGCCAGCAGATTACAGACATGGTAATAAAATCTGAATTATTTTGAATTACTTGAATGAGGTTATTCAATAGCCAATTTAGGTTCAGATTCTATTTTGGCGCGATGAATTCGTCCATTCGTCCTGATTGTCGAGAGTATTTCATTAATATAGGATCAGTGAATTCAACAGGAATAGATGACATTGCTGTTAGGGGGAATTGATGAAGCCGGGCGAGGTTCTGTGATCGGTCCGCTAGTAATCGCAGGTATCTCGTTCGACCCAACCGGGATAGAAAGTATTAGGAACGAGGGCATTACAGATTCTAAAAAACTTACGGTACAAAAAAGGGAAACTTTGTATACTAAAATTTTGCAATCAGCTTTTTCTGTTTTCATATGTAGGATATGTCCCATTACAATTGACAATTACGTGAACCACAAAAAATTGAATGTTTTAGAATCAAGATTTATGACGATCATCGCAGATAATATTAGGGCAGACAAAATTATTATTGATGCATGTGACGTAAAGCCCGAAAGGTTCAAACAGTCGATATTAAAAAACTTGACAAACAAGTCAGTCAAGATATATTGTTTTCACAAGGCTGACACAGACAATTTGATAGTCTCTGCAGCATCTGTAATTGCCAAGGTAACTAGGGATAGAGAGATAAAGAAAATAGAAGAGACCTTATGTAAAAAAATAGGCTCAGGATATCCCTCTGATCCATCAACAAAATTATTCCTGAAAAATCATCTATTTGATAAAGAAAATAAGAAATACATTAGATTCTCGTGGAGTCCTGTCAAGAACCTAATAAACGAATGTGCTCAAACAAAGCTTTTCTAATAAAAAGTTTCACCTATCAAACTACCTAACCTAAATATTTGGCATGAATTAATGAATGATCTTTATCAAAAGGCTCTAAATTAATAATCTGCAGTATCTGGAATTGATTATTCTCGAGTTTCTTAGCTTCATTTTGAGTTACCAACCTAGGATCGGTCAACACGTCAATACTTCTTGTCTTGATGACTATTATCAAATCGCCACTTAATTTTAGGTAACATTTGCAATTATTGATTGCGATATCAGTTTGATCTGGTTGTGCAATATCTGAGTACACTACATCCACCAATCCATAGTACGAATAATATTGTAAAAATCTTCTTGCATCCATTAAAATAGGAATAATATTTTTTCTTCTCGAGGCGACATTTTCCAAAAATTCCCTTGCAACACGAACAGATGGTTCGACAGCAAATACCAATCCTTTATTTCCCACTATATCGGATACATGACTTACGGTCGTACCGGTTGAGGCTCCCAAATAGAGCACCGAAGAAGATTCCTTAATTGGATTTTCCTTAAGATTCTTTAATATTGCTCCGGCTAATTTACTTCTATAAGGTTCCCAAATTCTATATTCAAGATCGTCAATTTTTATTATTTTTTCTCCATAAACGCTTTTTCCTGCGTCTAGATTTTGGGTTGCCAAATATTTCTCTTTTGCTTGGTCTACCAAAATAACAAAAGACCCATTGTCGTATGATTTATGCAAAGATAATTGATTCATCTAATACGCCTTTCTATTGTAAACATGATCCATTACTTTTTATTCGATTTATGGAATCCTTTTTTTTTGAATTTATTCTTCTTGAATTTAAAATCTCTATCCCCATCTCTATCCCCATCTCTATCTCTCCCGTATTTCTTTCCTTTATTTCTAGTATGTGAATCCCTATCGCCTCGCTTGAAATCTTGCTGCTGACGTCTCTGCTGAATTTCGGAAGGTTCCTTATACTTTTCCTGAATTTCTGTTATCCGATCATTCAACTTACTTGCCAGTGTATTGCTTGATTCTGGATTCCGACTATAAAGGTCAACTCTGGCAGCAATTGCAGCTTTTGAAGAAATGGCCCTTGCCAGTTTGCCCCTCTGCCACTTTGGTGCTGAATGAATAACAGGGTGCTGAAAGAGCAAGCCATGTTTTGGGGGATTAGCACCAGTTTTTAAAGTTCTAAATAACGCCTTCTCAGCACCAAGAATCTGGATAGTGCTAGATGACAATGAAGCTAGTCTTTTCAAGCTCCCTGCTTTGGCGATTAATCGTGCTCCAACTGTGGCGGTTAGTAATTCCTTCAAATTGGGTGATATTATTTCCATGGACATATCAATATGGTCCTCTAATGTCTTTCTAATTTGTGCTAATGAAACGACTTCATTGGCTAAACTCTGCAATATTAATAGATTTTCTTCTGTAATTTTGCCTCCTTTGCTTCTATTTGCTGTCATTCGAATAATCTCAATTTTATTTTCCGGGATGTCCAGAGTTTGTAGGAATTCTACTGTTATTTCTTCCCGCTTTCCAACTTTGGATACGATATTTGCATATGTTGTAATATTTTGAAGTAGATTGTCCAATTCAGGGAAGTGAAGCCCATACCATTCTCTCATACGAGTTCCAACTGTATTTAATATCTTGTCTATTTCATCCAATGCATTGATGGATTGACTAATATGTAAATCCAATTGCTCTGATGCTTCCTGAACTCTTATGGAAGACCATTTCAAAGCAAACTCCCTTATATCACCTGATATATTACCCACTATTTCTGAATGGTCCTGTTGATTAGAACCATATATCTGTGTATATAAACTAAACTTATCGATCTGAAAGTGTTTTTCATCGAAGTCAGAAATTTTTTCAGCATCAAATGTATTATTTTTCAAATATTCTATTAAATCTGGATAATTTGTTTGTAGTAATTCTGGTTTAACATTAAAAAACTTCAAGCTTTCAGAAATTTCTTCATATTCCCTATTCTTAATTTTAAGGTGAGATATTACAGGGTCATGAAATTTCTTAAAGGATTGGATTTGATTCTTCTCATCTACAATAGCAATGCCTAACTCAAGAATCAAAAATTTGTACACATTGTCAGTCATAAATCTAAATTCAAGATAACTTAAAAGATAAAGAATAATAACCTTGTTATTTCTCAATAACAAATCTAATTGGGAGAATAAATAGTGATCAAAAAATTCTAAAAACCATTATCGAGTCATATAGTCTATGGAATTGTTAATGTTGTTGTTAATCAAATCCAAGCAATTTACAATTAACTAACGTGTATACATTCTATCCAAATGGAAGAGGAATATTAATTCCCTGCTCACTTAGTTGCTTTTGCACATCATCGAATATTTTATCTGCAAGATCCTCCTCGTTATTAGGTGTATCTCGATTATCAGTGTCAGATGTAGGCGGAGTTGTTTCATCTGTTACCGCAGGTGACCCTTCAAAAGTAGTACTGGTCTTTTTAATCTTATACCCGTCAGCTGAAGCCGAAACGGATACGTCAATGGTCGCACCAGAATCTTTAACACTAATCGGTATAGCTGCGCTGAATTTCCCTAGCGAGTCTGTAGTGCCAGAGAATGGATCTTCGTTAATCGAACCGGTAATTGCACTATTTGCCAAGGGATCATTTGTAATAGCGTCATTTACCCCTATGACGATTTTTTGGTTTGAACCTTGTCCGGTTTTGTCAATACTGACATCCATTGACTTGAGTTCCAACGGCTTGGAAGTATTTGTAACAATATTTACTTTGGCAATTTTCACGGAGGATAATGGAGAATAGCATTGCAATTTTGCAGTTAATGACTGTGAGCCATTCTTAAGGTTATTTAATCCAGGTTCAAGCACTATACTCCAACTTCTATAATCACTCGTACCATTAATGCCTACAGGGTTTGTTTTCTTAAAATTAGATTGGTTAGCGCTAGTTGGTGCTATTAAGCCTGCAGTATTACCATTAGCTAAAAGTACTTCACAATCGTAATTGTTTGGATATTCCGAACTACCGTTAATATTTATAGGTTTATCAATATTAATTGTTTCACCATTAGAAGGAGATTTGATTTCGATCCCAGTCACTGGAAGTGCTAAATCTTCACTAGCCGAGTCGATGGCACTAGAACTTAAATTATTCTGAGATGTCCCTGCGATATTTCCGCTAGCTAAAGCCAAACTTGTAGAGGATGCAGGGAACGTTCCATTAAATCTTGTCCCCGTTACATTAACACTAAAATAAGCCTTTGTAGTACCCCCTTCGCAAGCTAATTTTGAGGTGATTTTATTTGAACCATCGTGTAAGTTTGCGTAGTTAGAATTGAATTTGTAGTTCCATTTGGAAAAGTCCTTTACACCAAGCGGACCAGTCCCATTTGCACTTTGATAGGGAAAAATGCTATTAGTCACTATCGAAACATCGCAATTAGTTAGATTACCGTTGGTTGATGTAGAAAAACCCTCAACGGAAAGCCTTTTACCTGTTACATCAAAGTAATCAGTACCGTTGATAAGCACCTTATCACCACTTGTGGGATTTGTAACCTTGATCCCGTAGGGGTTCTTAACCATAGAAGGAGTAGATGAAGGAGCAGTAATAGATGGGGAATCTAAATTTTGATTATTGTTTTGTGGAAGAATTTGGGCGGTTGCACCGGATAAGAGCCCACCAAGAAATATAAAGGTAGAAAAAACAAGCACGATGGAAATCTGATAAATCAAACTAAAAATAATGCTTTTTAAAAATATTAAAAGTTTGTTATTTTATCAACAAGTTCAAAATGACATAAAAATTCAGGTAATGTTTTTACTATAAAGATCATATAGTTACGATTTTTAAATAAATCCAAATATTATTTTTATGCTAGTAAGTTCTAAAATCTAGTATGGATTTTGGGTTTCTTGGCGGTAAAAAAAAAAATAAAGCTCCGGACCGTAATAAACGCAATAAGAAAATTGTAGCAATCACCCAGAATGTTATTAACGGATTAATTTCTTATGCTAAAATGCATCATCCCTATGAGGGCATACTCATTTTAGGGGGTGAAAGAAAAAAAACAGAGATATTTATAGACAATTTAGTTATCCCTCCTTTCTCGGTACATGGTCCCTTCTATTCCGGGTTTCCAATAAACGAATTGCCATTTGACTTAAAGTATGTTGGGACAGCTCATTCCCATCCTAGCGGTTCAAGCCGACCTTCCCTTGAGGATCTGAATCATTTTTACGGTTTAATCTCTATTATTATATGTCATCCATATGATGAGGAGGATATCCATGCATACGATAGTCAAGGCTTGGAAGTATCACTTGAAAGAAGGATTTAGAATAGAGATTACTGTTTTTTGCTCAACTTTGCCCTATACTCCAAAGATC
>WHSX01000046.1:8850-15737 GCA_009379865.1 Candidatus Nitrosocosmicus sp. | reverse complement strand
ATAAGCATTTTTAAAAGACAAGTATAATCAATTAATGTGAGAGAATTAGGTAATGAACATTTGTATACATTAATGCGGATTTGAATCATTGAAATATTTTAGATGATTCTAATTGTAATTTTCTATTCAATAACCTGATTTTAATTTAATTAGTAATAGTAAAACGAGATAAGCCGTTACCAATATCCTAAGAAAATAAAAGAAAAAAAGATATCTTTTTATGTATTGAATTTGAATTAAAATATAATGAATAAGTTCACATTATCCATATCAACAAAAGGATTGGCATTTCGTCTTAGTATCTATGTAGACAAGAATGGATTCTGAGAAGATTGTGATTAAAAGCAAAGGAAAAGAAATGACCACAGATTATTCTTCAGAAATTAATCAAACTAAACGTCTTTTAATTGTAATTCCAGCATTTAATGAGGAAGCAAGTATTGCAGAGGTGGTTTTGAAAGCAAAAGCGTTTTCTCCTGATGTTCTAGTTTATGATGATGGATCCAGCGATAAAACATCAGATGTTGCAGAAAAAAATGGGGCTATTGTCATAAGGAATGATAGAAATAGGGGATATGGTAGAGCCCTAAATACCTTATTTCAAACTGCAATCATAATGAAAGCAGATTTTGTAATTACCATAGATTCCGACGGCCAACATGATCCAGATCAAATTCCCCGTCTTTTACAACCACTAATCGAAAACAAGGCTGACATAGTAATTGGATCTCGATTTCTTAATTCTAATGATAAAATGAATGTTCCTAAATATAGAAGCTTTGGAATTAGAACGATTACAAAATTTACTCAAGCAGCATGTTTTGATAAAATTACCGATGCAACAAGTGGTTTTAGAGCTTATACCATAAATTCATTATCTAAATTACACCTAGTAGAAAATGGGATGGCGATCTCCACGGAGATATTACTTAAAGCAAATGAAAGTAATTTAAGAATTGTGGAAGTCCCCATAACAACTAAGAGATACGATATAAAGGATAGTTCGGCTCATAATCCTTTAAGACTGGGATGGGGCATTTTTAGTCACGTTATAAAATATTTATCTCTTAAACATCCCATGTTTTTCTACGGAATCCCTGGATTAGTATTTTTGATTATATCATCCCTCTTTATGTATAATGCCATAGATTTGTTCTCAACTACAAGGTACGTATCTACAAATTTAATAATTATTTCCATAGGTTTCGCCCTGTTTGGTATAATTATGCTCGCTACTGGAGCCATTGCTTATACTATCATATCATTATTTAGGACAAGAATGTCAGATTTCAGATAATGTTTCCTGTAATGAGGAAAACTAAATTAATAAGTCTCATCTGGAATTTATTAATATGATGATTTGTTTCAAAATTTAGTTTCATTGTTATCTGCAACCTGAGATTAGAAGTCATGGAATATGAGCTTGTCGTAAAATTTGGTGGACTTCTGCTCTAACACTTTATTACCAAACTTCTTTGCCTTCAGTTTACCGGCGTTCGTTATTTGAGTAAGTTAGTAACTGTGCTTGCTTTGTTCTCTACCCTTTCAGTTAGGAATCAATACACATGAATTGAGGCAAAATTCGGGCTTTAAGCCTATGTCCATTGTTTAATGCAAACGGTATTTTCACAGGATTAGAAAACACACAAAAATCTTAGATTGCCAAAGTTAACCAAAAAGAGATATCTTTCCATCTCATTTACCTTTTGAGATTTGTCAAACTGAAAATAGAACTAGAACAAAAGATATAGGATATGTCACATATCTCTACTATCTTTATCTTTAATTTAGAAATACATCAAAACTCTGCGGGTTTGTTAAGGGAATTCATACTACTATATATGAGATTAGATTAGATACAAGGGCTCTGTTAACTTAACGACAAACCTATAGCTTGAAGATGCTCTATTTCTAGTATGATCGTCAAAAGAAACACAACATCTCTACTAGATGTAGAATCTGGTCTCTATTTGTACTTTCTAGGTTTGTCGACTAGAAACGTTGCCAAAGCAATGTCATTTTTACACAAGGTCAAAAGAAGCCACGTTGCAATTTGGAAGTGAATTCAAAAGTATAATCCACAAGAAATATCATCAATGAAAAGAAGGGTTTCAGAATTCATTGTCGATGAAACAGTGCTTAAAGTTGGGTCAGCGTTAGTATGGCTCTGGGTTGCAATAGAGCCTGAAAATAAACAAATTCTCGAACTATCCATTTCTAAGGAAAGAAACATGTTTGTAGCCTAGGTTTATGTCAGGTCTGGTCAAGGTCGATGGAAAACATCGGGTATCAACTGATGGAGGCACCTAGTACCCACAGGCTTGTAAATTCCTAAAGATAAGACATCACCTTTATTTCTCTTTTCTGAAGAAAAGCCTGATAGAACGAACAATATAGTATATCAAAGACAGGACAGAATGATTCGATGATTACTTTCCGTGTAAAATAAAGAAGTGTAAACTAAAGCATGTAATGAATTGGTTATATCTATTCGTCAATTATCATAACAAGGAGATGATTAACGCTTAAGTTAGCAGCACCGATACAAGGTTCTGTAAAGTTAACTAAAAATCTATAGCTTTAATTCGCACTTACTATTCATGATTTATCAGATATTAAGAAATAGAACTAGGCTTGAGGATATTATCTATGCTGTTAATCTATATTTTGATGGTCTTTCCTTAAGAAAAACTTCTAAAGCCTTATCCAGATTTGTCAAAAGAAGTCATACTGCAATCAGAGATTGGATTCAAAAGTACAAACCTCAGAGGCTATATCTTCAAAGACAAAGAAAATTGACGAATATATCATTGACGAAACCTTGATAAATGTTGGTTCTGAATCTATCTGGCTGTGGGTTGCAATAGAGCCTGAAAACAGACAAATTCTCGCACTATTTTTGCAAAAGTATCCAAAGAAAGAAACATGCTAATAGCAGGAAGGTTTCTAGCAAATTTGCTTTTTGAAAAAAGAACTTCCAACAGAAGCATATCAAATGATGGCTTGAGTCGTATCAACAGCATCAATAAAAATATTACAATTGAGTGTAAAGAGCCATTTATTTCATTTGACTTAATCTTCAAAATAATAGTATCGTTATTAACAAAGGTTTAACATATTTTCATTAAGACATTAAGGGATAGTTTTCAAACAATATTGATATATTGTTATAGAACATTCACTTATTCGACTCCCCTATATAATAAAGAAAAACTCTTAAGAAAGTAAAAAGGAGATCAACCAGAAGTAATGAGAATTCTAATAACAGGTGGTGCAGGGTTCCTAGGCAGTCACATGGCAGAAAAATATGTTAATGAAGGCCATAAGGTTTTTGTGATTGACAATTTATTAAACGGAAATTTGAATAATATTCGCACTTTACTACATAGAAAAAATTTTAAATTTATACATGCTGATATTCGTGAGGAGGAGTTATATAATAAACTGCCTACCGATTTAGATGCAATAATTCATTTAGCAGCTCAAATTCATGTAGATAAATCAATAGTAAACCCTGAAGAAACTTTTAGCATAAATGTTAGCGGAACCATGAAAATTCTAGAATTTGCACGGATGAATGATATAAGTAAAATTCTTTTTGCTTCGACTAGCGAAATTTACGGTTCGGCCAAATATGTGCCTATGGATGAAAATCACCCTCTAGCTGCACAACATCCATACGGAGTAAGCAAGATAGCCGCAGATAGGCTTTGTTATACTTACAATGAAACTTATAACCTGGGTATAGATATAGTTAGGTGTTTTAACTTCTTTGGACCTAGACAAAAGGATTCAGGATATGGTGGTGTTATTGCCATCTTTATTAATAGGGTATTACAAAATAAACCTCCTATTATATATGGAGATGGCAAACAGAGTCGGGACTACATGTATATCGAAGACGTTTTAGAAGCATATGATAAAACCTTAAAATCGACTAGTAACCCTGGAAAATATGGTATTAATTTTGGAAGTGGTACGGAGTATTCGGTTAACGATATTGCAGAACTAGCATTAAAATATGCTGGTGTAGGTAGAAATTTAAAAGCGATTCACGTAGATCCACGACCTACCGAAGTCCAAAGATTATTTGCTGATATATCAAAAGCAAAAAGTCTCCTGAATTTTAAACCTACAATAGAATTTGAAAAAGGAATAGAGTTGTTAGTAAGTTGGTACCAAAATTACAAATCAGAGTTATGGGTATATTAGAAATATCCGAAATGTCGATACATGAAGAATTCAATTAGAGGAAAAGTTTTATAAAATTAAGATTATAATGAATAAGCAAGGTTTGAATGGTCAATTCCAATATGTCAAAAAGGAGATGGTGATTGTATTAAAATGACTAGTAAAAAGAGAATATTACATGTAACCCCATTTTTTCCTCCAGCAAAAGGAGGGATCTCTAATGCGGTAAAAAACCTCTGCATGGCTTTGGAATATCATGATAATGATATTCATATACTTACAACCAATTATTCAAAAAAAGTTATCCAATATGAAAATATAAAGAACTTTACTAGAATCAAATCCCTTTATTTGCCTGGTTGGCCTTATTCTACATTAAGAAATTTTAGTATTCCGTTAGATTTAGGCTTCAAAGTTAACAAAACTATTAAAACTGGCAATTATGATTTGGTACATGTACATGGACATCATTATCCAATTAGTTGGATTGCCATTAATTCCGCATATAAACATCGTATACCAGTTGTATTATCATTACACGGCATGTATGCATTGAATCCGAATGTATTAGGAGGAAAGACCATTATTGAAGATTTATTTAATAAGTCAATTTTTTCACATATTATATCAAAAAGCAACATAGTAATTGGAGGAACAGAGCAAATTAAGGGATATGCAGAAAGATATGGAAAATCAACAACAAGGTTTTCAATCGTTCCAAGTGGAGTCAATACAATAAACTTTCGGGAGAATATGGTTTACAAAAAGGAGTTTCGAAGAAATTACAATGTTTCAGACAACAAAATTGTAATCCTCTTTGTCGGAAGATTTGAGGAAGTAAAAGGCATAATTCAGTTTTCTCATGCTGCAAAAATGCTGGCCAAATATGACAAAAATTTTGAAATAATAATTGTAGGAGAAGGAAATTTGTCACCGATTATAAAATCGATAACGAATGGAATGGAGAATATTAAGGTTTTAGATTGGCATTCACCAGAAAAAATCCACGAAATATATATTGCATCAGACATTTTTGTATTACCCTCTAAATTTGAGGCTTTACCGTTAGCAATAATTGAAGCCATGAATGCAAATTTATTTATAATCTATTCCTCTGTGGGTGGTGTTGAAGATATTCTGAAAGGATATAATAAGAAGGCTAGACTACCTAATATTACACCACAAGACATTTTCAATGAGGTATTAAAAGTGGCTTTTAGTCAATTATTAAATGAAATAGATTCGCTATCAGTTGAATATGCGAACACCTTTGACTGGAAACGGATAGCACATGAAACGAACAGGTTATATGATGAAGTCAGAGTCAAAACTCTATAAAGTCTAAAATTATAGCAATAGTGGAAATTCCATAATGTTATCATCTTTTGAATAGAACAAATCCCGATCAATATGGTATAAAGTTGATCTTATTTTCTTGAACCACGTTTCTCTGTTTGCACGCAAGAATAGTTAAACCCTGGTGATTTGACGATATCATCATCAAATAATCATGACTTTCTTTAAACGCAGCCGGAGTGTACTAGAAATATAGAAAGAAAAGGTATTAATTTTACTTCATTACATTTAATTTTAACATTCATATTCACTTCTGTTTACGACTACAGTTAAGATCAATACATGATTCCTAAAATTTGATATATTATCTGATATGTAGTAACTTTCTATATGGAATCCAAAAAATGGAAAAATGGATGGAACGATGACAGATATGAAGATCTTAAGTACAATAATGAGTAGAGGCAAAATTAAAGATCACAATTGATGTTCCTCCGTTAGGTGACATAGTATTTGTCCTAATTATGAAAAGAATTCGGGTTGAATTTAAAGTATCATTTGTTAAACGGTATATTATATAACACTGAGCTTAAATATTCAAATTTTGATCAAATTTTGAAGCGTTAAGAAATATAAAATTAAACCAATTTTTTGCATATAAAAGCAATCTTCGCTATGGGTATTGCTAATATGTAAATCAAATTGGAGCTCACTTTCTGGATGGCTTATAATGCTTCTATGTGATTTGATACAATATTTTGAATAAACAAACTTCAAGGATCATGCAAGAAGGGGAGATCATGATAATACTAGTATAGATTTACTACTTTTCGGCAGTTTTAACTTTTAAAATAACAAATTAATTAAACGAACATCTTATCAATGATATCTCAAATAGTGTAGATGAGAGAACATATGCTAAGATAATTGGAGTGAATCAAACATTTCTTTAACGGTAGGGAGGAATTCTCGAAATATTACAATGTGTGGGGCAAAATAAGTAAAAACATAAGCGTTATCATCCGAAATTTTAATAAACTGTAACCCTCTATACAATTGCGTTCCATTATCATAGTTAAATAATAACATTTGTGTAGGATACCCCATTATATCGGACACTTTAGAATTTGTAATTTTAAAATTTGTCAAAGTTTGGCTTAGTTGCAGAATTTGTTGGGTTCGAAAGTCACTTAATGAGGTGTTTTTTAATGGAATATTCCCTATAATGACTCCAAGCGTGCTACCCTCGTTTGTAAATGTACTGCCTCTATTGTTTTCAATTTTATCTAAGTTTCTAGGATATTCAATTTTTATTCCTAAATTTTTGTTCTCATAAGTAGCAAAGTTTTCTGAATACACCGATTGTTGATTAGTTGATTTGTCTTTTCCTAAGGAATCTG
>WHSX01000046.1:7034-8756 GCA_009379865.1 Candidatus Nitrosocosmicus sp. | reverse complement strand
AATCTGAGGTGGTGTTTGTATCAGTGTTTTTTAAATTTTGTATGGTTTGAAGGTTTTCACCCTTAGAAGGTTGTTGATTAGTTGATTTGTCTTTTCCTAAGGAATCTGAGGTGGTGTTTGTATCAGTGTTTTTTAAATTTTGTATGGTTTGAAGGTTTTCACCTGATATAATCCCTGAGCTAGAGAGGTGGGCTAACGAAAATGCTTTATCAAAATAGGGTATTTGAAATGAATCTAGCATTATTGACGTTAACGGAAAGAATTGATCGAATAGGATATCATCTGCATAGTATAAAAAGACATAAGTTCTATCTTCAAAGATTTTTGATAATAGTAAAACTTTCTCTGTATCTTTACCATTCACATAAGTAAATGTTAAACTCTGAATTATGGAATTGTCAGTAGAAGGTGATGTAATGGTATCAAGAATAGTAGCATTTAAAAAAATTTCCTTCACGGAACTGATTGTATTCATGGTTATCTCATCAATGGATGCATTTGGTGTAGGTGTATTTTGAACAATCACACCTATGGTTTTTATCGGCGATACAAACGAAATAATTCCTGCGTCAACTATATCCGATTCTTGCCAAAATGATGGATAGTAAATCTTTATCATGGAAAATGGATTATAGTATTCGATAAACTCTGTATGCTGTATAGGATAGTTACTTTGTGATTGTGAATGGCCATATTGAAGAGATAGTACTGGCTGTATTAATATGGATAAAATAACTATAGTAAATATTAAGGTAAAATGTAAATTTATTATTCGTAACTGCATACTAAATTTTATTTATGATCCTATTATATTAGTATTTATAAAAATGCAAAGTTCTTGAGAAATATGTTTTTCAATTTGAATCTCCATAATGTCGACTTAGAGTTTTGCTGTAGAATTCCTAAACTTAGTCCTGGTACAGATACGATACAAAGACAATTGAAATTAGGAAATAAAGTATTTTTCTTTCATAACTAACTTTGATTTCTTTGATTGAAAAATATCATAGAGAGACCCAAAAAATAAGAATAGACTATAAGCTCCATATAGGCAAAGGTATAGATAATAGGTTGAAAGAAGAAAATAGTGAATTTATAAAGTTAAATTCATTATAATGAGAAACAGGAGGAACTTTGTGTATGCTACCTGTTGTGGAAGAATCGTCAATAAGAGTATAATAATCACTCATAAAAATACTGAACGTAAGTGATCCATTAATTAAACGATCTATCTCAGGGATTTGGCTAGGAGTTATATAACTTTCAAAGAAGTAATTATTTTTTATTAAAATACTACCTTTGATATTTACATGCGGTTGTTTTAAATACAAGGTATATGGTTGTTGCTGCCCTTTTATAGACATACTTGATACATTATCTACTTTGAATGGCATATTGTTTGAAATTCCTTGAACAGCTGCATCAGCAAAAGAAAATATGTAAGGTGATAGATTTCTACTATTTAATGAAATATTACCATACAATCCCCTTCCATCACTTAATATGATTTGACTATCAGTAGCATTAATATTTGCGGAAGTATAGTTTGAAACATTTAGATTAGTAACATTAACAAACCAGTATATGGGATTATCACTAGCATTGTCTGCCCTTCTTTGTATTATCTCAAGTTCCTGAATTTTATCATCAGGGAAAATAACTGATGTAGTATTAATCTGGATGCTTCCATTACCATTCATTGCCCGGATTGCACTAAGATCT
>WHSX01000046.1:4602-6497 GCA_009379865.1 Candidatus Nitrosocosmicus sp. | reverse complement strand
CCATAGTTCAATCCTACCTGACCGTTTTTGGTAGTATTATCGTCATTGTATGGAGACAAATATTTGATACCGTTAATAGTCAAACTTTGATTGAAACCATCATTAGATAGTGACATATTAAAGAGAGTGCCACCTGGATTTAGTTTTAAATCCGTTTTTAATCCGGGCCACAAAGATTGTTGGGATGTGCCGTTAATGAAATTTGAAAAAAGAACATATACATTATTTTTATAGATGTTAATACCAGCTTGTTGATAATTTTTAGGATCCTGAAATGAATGTACAATAGAGACATAATTTGGAACAGAGCTATTTACATCATTTACTTTGAATAATGTTGTAATCGTAGATAGATTTCTGGGAACAAATGGGCTCAAGATTACATTATTTGCTAGACTATTGGGAGTGGTATTATCATCCGTTTCTATTCCTCCATGTAATCCTTTCAAAGTATATTTCCAACTGCCAAAGACATTGTTCCATTTGGTATAATCATCATCTTTACTATTGATATTGGTATCTAATTGCGTAAAATCGTCATAAAATGAACGATAAAGAGAGGAAGGGGGATCGAAACTTAAGATTAGATTCTTATTTTTAAATATTTGAGGATCTTTATCT
Organism: Candidatus Nitrosocosmicus sp.; assembly: GCA_009379865.1. Classification (GTDB taxonomy): domain Archaea; phylum Thermoproteota; class Nitrososphaeria; order Nitrososphaerales; family Nitrososphaeraceae; genus Nitrosocosmicus. The sequence continues at coordinate 5,876 of WHSX01000046.1, read as the reverse complement.
AACATTTCAGTATAGTTAACAGAGCCTGATTGTGCCTGTGATAATATATCATTTACATACCACGACCATCCCCGATCATTATTCAATGAATCGGTGGGATTCACCAATACCGTATTAGAATTAGAAACTGGATATGAAACATCTGTTACGTTATAAATGGTCACCTCGTCGTTTGAGTAGACAACAGGTAATGTTGAGAGAAGGTGACTAGTCAACCAACTCTGGGGATTTTCATTTAATACAGCCATATCACGGGAATGAAGATAAAGATATGCATGATCGAGATTATAAGCAGACAAAGAAAGTAAAGGAATAGAAGGATATTTTGATAGTGTTATCAAATCAGGTTTGGTAAAAATATAAGGAGAGCCTGTGAAAACAAGCAATTTAGATGAAAAGGTGGAAGGTGCTATCGTATAAGAATGAGTATCTTTCTGCAATACATTTCTTAAATAGTCAATGGCCTCCCATTCAGTTTCACTAATATTTTTCACATTGCCAGTACTTGTATACCATAATTCTGATTGAACCATTAGTGACGAAAAGCCCAATAATACAATTGAGGATATTACAATCGAAATAAAAGCAGTGGTTAAAAGTTTTTTTCTTCTTAAAGATAGACTTTCAATTAATTGAATTAATGGTATTGGGGCTATTAATGATAAAAATACAAACACAATCATAATCAGTCTTATTTCCCAATAGCCAGTACTCATTATATTCACGTTCATAAATGAAATTGCTCTTCCAATAAGGAACGTTGCAGTAATTACAAGTAGAACTAAACCAATGGCAGATCTAGCATTTATCAAAAGATTTGGTAAATATCTTAGACCAAGTATTGCTAAGAGTCCTGTAACTCCTAGTATCACAGGATAGAGAAACCATGGTATAAATCCAGATTCAGCAACTAGGGAATACCTAAAGTCGTCAGTAACAAACCAGATTATTAAGCCAAAAAGAAAGACAATAATCAATATGGCAGTTATAATAGAAAAGTAAGAGTACCGATTAGGGAAATGATAATTTCTTATTTTAAGATTCCATGCCTTGGAGAATTTGGGTAATATCTTCCATCTATATATTAAACATCCTGTAATAATTACAGGTATAATGAAAACGATCATAGAAGCTATATTCAACTGGTTATCTGTTAGTTGATCGGGCCAAAGAAAAACCCTGTATAGAATAAATAAAATTGTTATGGTTGATCCTAGTAAAGATCCTATCAGTGCATTGTTGACATTCATTTCATTGTATTTGGAAAAAAACGA
>WHSX01000046.1:0-4544 GCA_009379865.1 Candidatus Nitrosocosmicus sp. | reverse complement strand
GATAGAACTAAAATGGTAAATATTGCAACAAGTGTTTTTCTCGGTATGTTATTTATTCTCAGTAACATAAATGCTACAATCAACATGATAAAAGATACAGATTGAGGAGTAAAGTAAAAAAAGGGCTGCAGGAAATTTACTACTCCATTGAACGATTTTTCTGAAACCTCTACAAATAATCTTATACCCGTGTAATCACTTTCAATAATCTTCAGCTGAGTTAAATAAATGAATGATAGGTTACTAAAACAAGTATAGAATATAGTTGCTAACGCTGGGATTCTTTTATCTATACTTGCAAGAAATCTTTTAGCTAGAACATAAATAGAGACAGGTAAAAGAAGGTTCAAAATAACCGGGATTGTTTGGATATGAGATATTTTCTGATTTGTACCCGATAACACATCCAGGGCAGCGCTATACGAATGAAAAAGTAAATAATTAAAACCAGTATAAAGATCAGGTGATGTGGAGAGGATTGTAGAATAGCTATAATGTCTCGATACATCTACCGCTGGTAATAAAGTTGCATTTGGATACATTAGATAAAAGAAAAAACAGTAGAATGAGATACAAATAATTATTGCAAGGATATCGATTTTCTTTGAAAAGGATGAAGGCCTGGAAACAACAGCATTAGCATTAGCATTAGCATTAGCATTAGCAAATATCCTCTCTTTTTCTCGTCTTCTTAATTCCTTAACGATAAAAATTGTTCCAATGACAATGAATATGACAGATAAAATAACACTTCTGGTTTGTTCATCTACATATATCAGAAATAATGAAGAGAAACCTGAAAAGACGAAACTTGCAATAAATGACAGGATAATACTCTCAAGCTTTGAAAAATATCGAAATAAATTGAATGTTTTTAAAAGACAGTATCCTGAGAGAAAAGATATACATACAAACGCCAGGATTAGTTGAATAAAATTAGGACCGATTTCAAGAGTATTTGAAATGAGCAGGACAGCTGAAAATATAATTAATATTATACCGGGCCAAAGATTTTTAAGATGTTTGTCAAACCTCTGCTGCTGCTGCTGTTGTGGTATAATAGCGTTTAAAAAAGAAAAATCAAGACGAGTTAAATAATTGTCATTTCGTAACACAAGGTAAATAACTACTATAATAAATACTTCAAGAACAAAGAAAGGATATTTTATCCATGAATCAATTAACCATAAAGTAAAAGAAGAGAAAATGATAGCAATTATAGACTCAACCGCAAGATGGATGAAAAATTTAGGTTTATGTGAATAATCGTTAATATTGGTCATTTAATATCATTTAATAATCTGATATACTCTTCGGCCAGCTTATTCCTATCATACTGTTTATGAACTAGCAATACGGCTCTTTTACTTGCCTTTTCAACAAAATTATTATCGTGATACAGTCGTTCCATTGCTTTTGATAATTCTAGTACGTTCTCTGACTCACATAACACCCCAACATCATTTTCCTCTATCAATCTTCCTAGCACTGAATTATGATCTAGAGTTGCTATAATAGGAAGTCCGCATGCAAGATACTCAAGGCACTTAGCAGGTATTGAATTTTTCCACAATGGATTAGAATCATATGGTATTATACCTATATCTGCGGTTGAGAGTATTTCAACTACGTCTTTTTTATCGTTCTTTTTCCCTAAGTAAAGAACATTTTTTTGCATTTCAAATTCCTTGATTAACTCCAAAATTTTATCTAAATCAGACCCATCTCCAATCAGGACCAATTTAATATTGGTTTTATCAACTAAGAGGGATTTGAAAGCTTTAACTACTAAATCTAATTTATAATATAATCCGATCATTCCACTATAAATAAAGACAAAATCGTTATCAGAAATGCCTATTTTCTGTCTAGTAAGACTTATTGACTTGGTGTTAAATTCTGGTTTAAACAAGTTTATATCTGCACCGTTAGAAATAATATTTACGTCTTTTATACCCCTTGATGAAAGGTCATGGGCAAATGCATCAGTCACAGTTACTACTAAATCACTAATTTTGTAGTATTTGGTCATCAAAGATTTGAGCAAAGTATATGATATCTTATAAATTGATGAACGCGATTGGTTAATAGCATAATCCTCCCATTGATCCCTATAATCGAAAATAATTTTCTTTGGCTTAAAAAGTTTTGCAATCAAATAAGAAAAAACGATAGACTCACCTGGTGGAACCGAGAATATAACAATCTCGGGTCTTGTAACAAAAAAAGGTAACCAACACGTAAAAATCAATGATAGAATATTGAAAATGGCAGAAAAAAGGTTTAACCTTAATACAAAAGGTATCACATTAAGAATTTGTATCCCATTTAACTTATACCGACCAGATTTTTCTCCTATGAAGGGATTAAAAGTACCAGATACGGTTACGTTATTACCTTTTTTTATGAAATAATCCGCGAGAAAACCAATTCTAGTCCAAGCCGCACCAGAATGAGGATTAGGCAAAAATAACATAAATAATATATTCATGAGATAATTACAATTTTATATATCGATATAAATATTTTTTATACGATTCCAACTAATGATATTGGCTTAATTATATTATAGAATTTTCATAATCACCAGAATCATAAAATAACAAAGACCATATCAATAGATTTTTTTCACAAACACAAACATGTCTCTAATCATACGTCATAAGCATTTTGCAAATTTTGTTATTTAGATGTATTTCAATCTGGATATTCTAGTTGATCTGTAATTGCACCCTTTCTTTAATCAAATTTGTACTGATTATTGGTCGAAAGATAGAGGCCATAACACATAGTCAATTTATAATGCCTATTAGGTAATTGTCCATAAGGCTAGGTAACTATAGATTCTATCTTCTTGGTTTTGTGTAGAAATTCATTAATGTAATAATAAGAACAGCACATTAAATCGTTGAAAAATAAGATTCAGTTTGATAATGAAGATACCTAAAAAAGCTTACATGAGTTAATTCCTTTCATTAGGTGAACAAAATAGAATCACGTCAAGGCTTTATTACAAATATCTCGAAATGATAAGAATATTTCATCTTAATTAGTGGCCTCTTACGTAAAGATAGTTTAAATGAGTAGATCTTTTTGTACTTTTTAATAAATTTAACTTATGAGAAAACTTCTAGAGTTGATTTTAAAATATAGTAGATATGTGGAATCTCATCTATTGATAAATTATCTTACTACGAATCGCATGGAAAGCATACAACCTCTATCTTCCCTTTTGAATTTTTTTTGGTTGATAGTCAATAAGGATTTTTCTTCCGATAGTCGAGATAAGAAATTATTTACCTATTCTCAATTATCTGTAAATTAAATTTCATTCATCTAACAAAATGCCTTTATCTCAATATATTGATTGGAATCAGATTTATTTAAAAAAAATGGCAAGTGTTTTTGCAATTTTTAATTATACATCTTAATCCCTCCTCTATATCTATTTTTGGTTTCCAATCAAATTGCTCTGTAACTATACCAATATCTGCTACCATTTCTAAAATATCATTAGGTCTCAGAGATTCATTGTAATCAATATCTATTTCATTTTGCATAATTTTTTCAAATATTTTTATAACATCCTCCAAACTATTGCTTTTACCAGATCCTACGTTATAGACATTATAATGTCTAGGAAAATTTCTTAATATTTTCAATACAAGACTAATAAAATCGTCAACGAATAAAAAATCTCTTTTCGTATTTTTTTGACTTAAAATTGCCTTTCTATTTGTATTTATTTGTCGAATAATAGAAGGTATAAATGAAGATGGGTTAGAAGATGGGCCATAGATATAGAACGGTCTTAGTGTTACTATATTTAAATTAAAATCTTTCGAGTAATTCTCGCATAGGTTTTCTGCCAAGAGCTTACTTCTATTATAGGGGGAATGTGGATTTATCGGATGATTCTCATCAATGGGAACATACAATGGTTTTCCATAAACGTATGTACTGACGTTAACAACCTTCTTTATTCTTTTCTCCTTAGCAAATTCTAAAATATTTAATGTTCCTATGATATTTGTATAGTATGTTTCATATGGATTGACAAATGAGTTGGGGATAGATGTTTTTGACGCAAGATGAATTATTGCATCTATATCACCTTCAAGTTGATTTAGTTTTTCTTTCTCCAGAATGTTAATTCTGTTATTGATGCCAGAGTTCTGAATGTCTATATTTGGATTAATAACAATAACACCCAATCTTTGAAAATAATTTTTGAGTCTACTTCCTATAAACCCAGTTTCACCGGTAATAAATACTTTCAATTGAGATCAAAAAAATTGCAAACAGAAATTACCATAAGTTTTACAAGAGCTAATTTTTTTTGATGACCATATTCTCATTTTAGATATAAGCAATATAGGAGCATGCATATAAAAATACTCATTATTAATTTTTCTTTCTATGATATTGTTTCGAAACGTTAATTATGTACATCCCACCCATTTTTACTATGTGTTGTTAAGAATGTATAGAAGATCAAATTTCTTTTGTTGATGATGTACTCTTAACCAGATTATTTGAGTTAG
>WHSX01000045.1 GCA_009379865.1 Candidatus Nitrosocosmicus sp. | reverse complement strand
TGTAGGCTTTGGCGCAAGCCAATAAAGGTCAGGAGATAGCACAACAGATCTCAATACCGAGACCCAGTACCTACAGATAATAAACTGTGAATGTATTTTTTACCTGAATTTACTTGTATTTCATAGAGCGAACTCAAATTTAAGAATTACATCATATTTTATCAGATTTTGAACTAATCAAAATATTGTTCGTCTGTATTTGATATAACTATCAAGTATTCACTAAAACAAAACTCATTACCGTCTAAAAATAAAGAAATGAAAAATAAGATACTACTGGTTTCTAGGGATTTGCGGTATTAACACACTTGGTTTTATCGTTTGATTCGGTTGAATTACCCATTTGTTCTGGCAATACAATGCCTCCACCCCCGTATGGATTCACTTGACTATTACCACATTCATTATGCTGATTAAAATTATAATCATAATTCATGCTATCTTCAATCCTTGGACAAAATATTACACATTCCGAGTCTTCTGCTGATAATAAACTTGCATATGACAATTGGAGTGATGTAGCCGCATATAATCCAGCAAATATTACGACAGCCAATATCATTGATGTTATCAATTTTGGGTGATTATTTTTATTATTCACAATTCAGTAATATTTTTTTTTGATATTTGAATTGCTAAAAACAAATCTGAATTTCTTTATTATGAATTTTATCGAAAAATATCGAACAGAATATTATAATATCAATATACTTATACTTCTCTCTCATTTTGCTTCTTCAATTGACACAATCCATCTAGATGGACCGAACACAAAAAAAGTTGATGTGATAAAAATCATCACTAAATTCGATGTGAAACTGGCGGACTGATAAACCGCCTTGGATTTCTAATGAACTTGGAATGTCATGAAGGTCGTACTTATTGCTGAATTCGTTAAAAAAATGGATTTTATTCTTGACAATTTAAATGATAAATTTTACACAGGTTTCACCACCCATTTTAATCATGCATAATGAGTACAACAGGATTGTGAAAGACTAAAATTTTCATAGAAAAATATTAAATATAGAACTTTACCCAAATTTGTATTACATACCTTCCGTTCCACATTCACTACAAATCTATATATTTTGCTAGTTGTCTAATTTATTAGAATCTATAGTAAAGAACCGTTATCGGCATTAGCCCCTTGGGCCCAAACTGAATCACCGTTAAAGTAAGGACTAATTTTTGGAACATTTAATAAATTCTTAATCAAAAATGTCAAGAGTATTTCCAAATATAATAATCTGTCCAAAGTTAATATAAAGCTCCAAAGTCCGTGCTGAATATGACCACTAGTAAATCTGATCAATTATTCATCATGAATATTTTAACGGAATTTTGAAAATTGCTGGACAAGGACAAGTTAGATTAGATGACAAAATGATCAGCCAACTTAGGCTTATTCTAATAGTTTCTTCATTTCTTGAAATTCTTCTTTTGTAATTTCACCTTTTGCAAAGCGTAATTTAGCGATAGTTAGAGGGTCTGTTAAATCGTTTTCTTTCTTTAGTACAGAATCGTCTGCAATAGATTCTTTTAGCATCTGCTTGTTGTTAATTACAGCTTGATATAGATTGGTTACCCAGTCTCTTATAGCATTTCCACTTAATGAAGAAATACCAAAAACTGGTGATTGATTAATGTCATTTTCATCTACATATGGAATAACTATTCTATGTCTTTTACCTGATTCATTAATGATGCCGCTTGCGAACATGGCGTTATCAGTACCGGCGCCGCCCATGATGATATTTTTTCTTCTTGATCCTTCACTTATTTGCCACTTGTCCAAATCAATCGAATTGAATGCAATGATTATTTCCCATGCTTTTTGCTGGTCCTTGTTGGTTTTGTTAAATATAAAGTGAGTATTAGTCAGATACATTTTCCCTGATTCGAAATCTCCAAATTTTCCTCCGGCCAAATGTAATTTATGACCTCCATAATATTCACCGTTTTCAGCACGGGAAATCAGGATGCCATATCTTTCTTTAAAACAAGAACCACATAAGTGATCATTTGAAAACAAAAATGTTGAATCTTTCTTATGACACCCCGTGCACAAATTTATTCCCTGAAAAGAAGCTCTTATTTGCAGTTTTGTATTTTCATCATTTTCTACCTGTAGAAGTGCTTTGATTTGTTCTAAAAGCGGATTAATCTCTTTATCATTTACATCTAGATTAATAGTTTGAATCTTTTCTGGAGTGGTTCTAACGGAGACAGGACCAACAACAGAGGATGTAGAATCATCATTGGTGGAAAACGTAATCGAAAGAATAAGGTCGTTCCTTACTCTGAATAGTCCCTTTTCGGTAGCACTGATCTTTACATCTTTAATATTTTTAAAAGGGATTTTAAGTATTGGGGATGCATCTCCGTCACTTGCTAAATGAAGTTCATGGTTTTCTTCTAAATGAAATATTAGTTTGTTAATATCGTAAATATGATTATCTGTATATTCTCCGACTGGTTCCACATCACACTCCAATATATCAAACTTTATCATGCTTTTAACGGTCTGAGCACTTATCTCAGGAACATCATCATCAATTATCACTCCTTCATCAGTCTTTTCCCGATGAACCCTGTCGATATTATATGACGTAGAAAAGGGGATTTTTTTTGCCAAAGACTTGAGTAGTGGTTCTATAAGCTTCTTATCTGGACCCAATACCCCACAAGCTTCATCATATATTTCAATATTTGTACCGTTTAGATTTCCATTTAACACTACATAAAATTTCCAAGGAATAATGCTTCTTTTCTTGATCCACGATTTTCCTGTAATTTGATAGTTAGCTCTATCGATTGATTTAATATTTGCCCCTACTTCCTCAATAGAAAATTGTATCTGGTTAAAAACATTCTCTATAGATTCGGAAGTTTGAACTTGACCGTGACTAAGAAACATATAGATTTCATTAAAACGACAATTATTTAAGAAATTCATCCCACGTAGCCTTCGGAGTATCTTTAGATCCTTTTTGTAACCTTTTTACTCAATTTCAAAGAAATAAATTATTTGCCTTCCTATGAACAAAACTCAAACCCCCTGGTGCTCATGTCTAATTTGATCATACTTTAGGTTCAGAAGTATGTTTCTGTATTTAGAAAAACTATAAGATTGATAAAATGCCTTGAAAACTTAAAATTCAAGCGGCATTATTCCTTAACATGATTAAGTTACAAAAAGGAAACATGAAAGTTGCTGTAACACTCCTCATTGTACTTTTAGTATTGAGTTTGATGACCATAACAATTCCACAACAGTATTCTAAAGCAGAAGAATGCAATAGTCATTGTCAATTTGAAGTTAAATTCAGTGAGAAAATAGGTACAACGAAAGACAAAAATGAAAATTATGCATTTATGGAATTAGATGCAGATGGTTCGTGGTCAGGTTCCATATTAGATACAGAATATACTTCTTCAACTAAATCAGGTAACGGTGACAATACGATTGCGTTTAAATGTTCTCCATCTGGCATATACTCTCTTGCGATGCAAAAACAGGATGAATATGGGAACCTACATGTTAAAGTTGTTAAGAAGGGAACTGTGCTAAAGCAAGCCAGCACGAATGCACCGTATGGAGTAGTATCGTTAGCGGGCCAGTGTTAGAGCAGATAAATTAGTAACGGTAAAGCAACAAGCATTGTAGCGGTAATTGGGGGCAATAATAGTAGTCGTTAGAACGTATTGAGATCGGAATCTGGTTATTCTTTAGAGACGCACACCAGAAGAATACCAGTTTCCATGAGTTGCTTCTGTAAATAGCACTATAACTTCTTCTTTGCTAACATTTAATATTTTAACTACATCCTCCGTAATTGCTTCTGCCAATCTGTCTTTTTCTCTTTGACTTTTCCCGCTATACATTTGTACACTAACTATGGGCATGGAAATTATTCGTCAAGCATATTATTAAGATTTCAACTTTGGTAGATCCTTGTATAGATAATACAGTTAAAATAGTAAAGAAATTACAATTTCTTATCTGATGTTAGAATCACTTTTAATGAACCTTTATCGGCATTATCTGCCATTGTGCCCCAAATGGTAATCATATGTTTATTAATAACTAATCCTACGATTTAAACATCTCCGTATCAAATTATTCAAAAGGTAGGATGTTCATTGCATTCGTTTTTGATATGGTAAAGACGCAATTACACATATAAAATCTCGAGATGCAATAATGATGTCTTTTTCCTAATAGTCAACAGTAAACGAATGTTTCAAGAAAAATATGTCCTTAGTTTGTCTTAATCCTGAGATGGACTAACGAATAAACAGAAAATTAAGGCAAATAGTTCCTTATTCATAAATAATTTAAGATCGACCCACGCATAATATTCTACTTTTTATAAAAGGCTGTAGGCTTTGGTGCAGGCCAATAAAGGTCTTGAGATAGCATAACAGATCTCAATACTAAGAGCCAATACCTACAAAATGATAAATTGTGTCTAGAATTAAGCAAAACGAACCTACAATTTTATTTAAATCAAAATTACCTTAAATTGAATGTAGGAGTTGCTTAATTATTAAAAAATGCGTCTTCAATTTAGTACTGACTGTTGGTTTTCATTGTTGTAGTAGTAGAATTTGAATTACCAAGCCCGCTAGTAGTTGTGGTAGTAGTAGACTGAGAACCAGTATCATTTCCAGACGGGGAATTACTGCTACTATTGGCGGCCTGATTTATCGAGTCAAATGTGTTCCCTATGTCGTTATTTACTGCATTATTTATGGAATCAGTTAGACTCTGCGCGTGTGCAACTTGCACCACAGATAAGAAAAATACAGGTAATAAGATTAAACCAAAGTTCATGATATTATATACATATCATACATTAAATAGATCGGAATTTTGGAACATTGATGTTGGATGTTTCAATAAGAATTGCATTTACAGATGTTATTAGATTCGTTATACTAAAATGGAATCAGGATTTTGAAGTAATTGTGTTTTATTTGATGCCAGTTATAGATGATAAACTTCGCAACAAAAAAGTAACAAGGTTGAGATTTAGCCGATGAATTTAAACTTATGTCATGTCTATTAATAACCGTTCGACCCATTCATAAGGAATCGGTATTTCTTTTAAAAGAGGGTAAAGTCATATCATTTTATTTAATTTAACCAATATGCAAATTTCAAATGAAAATAGGCAGAGGAGGTCGTAATAGTTATTACAATTTGATACAAATTTTGCAACATTAGTGTTGCAGATGTTCATTATTTTACTCTAAAAACATCCAACGTATATTGAACATTAAAACTGTTTAATTAACATATACTTTACAAGTGTATTAAGTAAAAAAAATCAAGATGTCAAGTTTATCGATAAAGAAAAATGAATAGTTGATTTATGGACACAATGAATGAAGTAAACTGTTATCAAAAATATCTAGACAAAAAAACATTTCAACCCTTTTTAACAAATTTTGTGACAATAATAATGAATGAGGTTGTATATTAAAATCGAATGAATGAAAAATATGATATATTATTAGTATATGCGTGACTAGCATATCAATAAAAGACTAAATACATAATCTTATAATTCTATGTCAGATTGTTCTTAAAGTACGATTTTCCCAAAGAGTATGATATTGAAATCATTGATGTTGGCAATATCGGTGGATTAGAAGATTCTAAAATATTGATAGTAGACCTAACAGAGAAAACCAGTTACATTTCTTTTAGAAAAAATCGAAAGTCGGATCCGATCGTTAATATCTCGATACAATCAATTGGTGAGATCAAGTCTTTTTTTCAAACTAAAGGTAACTTCAAGAAAAAGGAGGTTCCTGCCATTGAATTTCATTTTGAACAATCCTTAATGGGTGAAGATATGCAAAAAATAGTGAAATTTTATATCGATAAGGAACTGGTGAATATTTTCATGGGTCACCTGGATTACCTTAAGGAAGCTGAAGTAAACTCCATATACAGAAAGCAAATAAGATCCTATCTTAATCCATCCCTTTGTCCAGAATGCTTTACCAATAAACATAGAACATTGACAATGTTATGTGAAAATTGTGATTTAAAAATACATGGAAATACTATACTTCATCATAAATCGGCTGAATACCATGGAGGTCATAGAGCATACCCCTCTGGAGGGACATTCAGAAAATATGAACATGGGGAGTTATTTCTAAATGAAAAGTCGATTATATTTATAAAAAATGAAAGAAAAGAAGAAAAAAGAATCGATATCATAATTCCATTTACTTCCATAGCCTTAGGTAATTACGGTATATCAGAAGAACAAACTGGTGGAGTCCTAGGAGGTGGAGGAATAGGTGTTCCAGTAGAAGATACAAATATCATGATAGGCGGGTTGTTTAAGTTTGAAGGAAAGGAAAATCGTTTGGCTATTCCTTATATTGATGAATATGGTGTCATGCAAAAACCTGTTTTTGGAATTCCATCATTTGGTGGTAAAGAGATAAGGAAATGGAGTCATGAGCTATATGTAAGAGTATTAGAAACCAAAAGGAAAACATCCGCCATATTTTCGACAAGTGGCAATACTCGGATTGATTCTAACTCTTCAGATCAACATAAATCAAAAGAAGATTTACAAAGAATTCTAAAGTTAAGGCTTGCAAAAGGAGAAATTACAAAAGATGAGTACATTGATTTAATAAAATTGATAGAATGAGGACATAGTTTCATAACTTTATTTTTAGTGCAGCCCACTTATTATCAAAATTTTCAGGATTCGTGGGCTATTTTTATAGTTATGAGTAACTATCAAGAAAACAATCCGCACTCAAATATCGTATATTAAACAACTGAATCTTTCATTAGGCTATGTTTGAATATTTTATTTATTTTCAGACTATGAATCGTAGTTGATTATCAAAAAATGACATTATTGGTATCACATCAACTTAACAGACTAAAGAATGAATTGAATGGGTTTTCTGAGACTCCAATTATTATCTTACTGCAGGTTAATTGTCAATAGGTGATACCTTGGTTAAGACTCAATATTGGTTTTATTGGTCTAATGTTTGAGCATACATACAAGGAGAGGCTGATGAGAATCGAAGATCTATTTCTTATGCATTTAATCCAAAAATACTCTCGGATCTATAGATGTTGCTTTATTATAATATTTCATAGCTTCATGAGAGTCACCCAGGTTATTAGCTTTACCAACAAGAGCTTTAGTGTTGTTAGCATCAATAGATAATGCTTTGTCATAATATTTGATAGCTTCCAAAGGATTGCCTGTTTCAGAAAGGGCATTTCCTGCATTAACAAGAGCTGTAATATTATTAAGGTCCTTCGACAAAACTGCGTCATAATAATTGATATTTGATAAGATAACATCAAATGTGAACTTTATATCTTCGATTCCTTTACTGGCTTCAAATCTAAACTGGGCTTTATCTTGTGCTGGATCTAATGGTTCATACAACACTACACCATTTTCTTCAATACCAGGGGGAATGGTTGATTCAATTCTTGGGTAATTAACGTCATACGAATTGGTTGTTATAAATTGTGTCTTTCCTTGAATTGCTCTGGAGTTAAAATCATTAAATGTTATATCTTCGGTTGTACCAATATTTTCTACTGTTAAGTACGCTCTCGTGTTCTTGTCTGAAAACTCTACTTTGTGCAACGTTATAATAATGGAGTTAATTTCTTGCGTTTGTTCAACATTTACAGTCTTTATAGATGGTTCAATAGATTCAGAGCAGTCGATCTTATCAATAGAATTAGCATTAATAGCTGTTGCAGACAACGTAGCTCCAAACATATTTTCATATTTTGTTACTGGCTGAGAAATTCCAGTTACTCTTACACAATCGTCTTTAGAAAATTGTATTGGAGTGGAATAAACTACAATCGTGTTCCTACTTGTATCTCCCGCTTGATACATTTGTAATCCAAGCGTACCGCTTGAAGGAGGAAACAAGGTTAGGATTTTACCTGTAAAGTTTACCTTTTTGTCAATGTAATTAGAGGGATTCAAATAATAGACTAAACCATCAGAGTCGGTCAAAGTATCATCTTGTGCCAATACACTAGGTACAACTAGTATTGATGATAGAGAAAAGGCGGTTAAAACCCATAATAACATAACTACAGTTTTCATTTCCCTTTCTTTAGTTAGTATACTATATTATCCATCGTTTTCTATATTAAATTGACAATGACAAATTATTTGATATTTTGCCAAATACTAGTTAGAATCTAAAACCAAATTAAGATAATCCGAGTAGTACAAATTTCTGATTCATAATCAAAGAGGGTCAAATCCACTTGTCTTTAGGTGAACTATTTAGGCTATTTAAATTCGTTTATTTTTAATAGACGAGATAATTTATATAAAAACTAAATAAAAAGCTAGGATGTCGCTCAAATACTGAAAAAATTTCTAATTCCAGTCTACTGAGTTTGAAACAAGTCAAAGCAGAAGACGGTTCTCCATTTTCTTGTGTAACATAATTTCACGCGTGTAGTATTTAGTTGAAAAATTACTTGAAACTCCAATTCCTGATCACAGATACTTTTGTTTATGGCATGTCTTGATACCCTATCTTGTAAATATCAAACGGATGCAGAGAGAAGAAGTAATTTTTATATTAACAGAATGGTTGGAAAAGTGTGATAAGTTATACAAAGTTAGGTGGAGATATCCTCAAAGAGTTAAAGATCAGTTAAGATATGATAAGGGTTATCCACCTATTAGTTTAGAAAATCTAAAGAAAGAGAATTTTGAACTCTATAAATTACTACAAAATTAACAACCTTTTCTTCCAGAGTCTTCACTACCTTCACTATCTTCACTTTGAAAAGAACAATTCCTTAAGTAATTCTATGAACTTTGGATTATCTTTTATTTTATCAAAATCCTTATCTTCTAAAACATTGTAACCATATTTTTATACAACATTCTTGCATGACTCAAATCTGATATCCATTCATCTGTTTTATTTTCGTTGGCGTAGTATACCGCTCTGTTGTACCATGTATTTGCATAACCATTGTCCAAGCTTATAGCTCTGGATGCTATTTCTATTGCTTCGCTAATTTTTGCAAGTTAATATAAAACATAACCTTTGTTATCTAATGCAAAAATATCATTTGGATCTATTGCTAACACTATCATAATACTTTATAGCTTCGGTATAGTTACCTGAATCATATAGAGAATAACCGATATCACCTAAAGTCTCTATATCATTAGTTTCTGTCAAGACTTTATCATAGATTTCTATAGCTTCGGTATAGTTACCTGAATCAAATAAAGAAATAAAGATGCTATACAAAGTCTTTGTATCGTTAGGTTTCATCAATAAATTTTCATGATGCTCTACGGACTAACCAATAACGTCAAAGGTGAATCCTAGATTATCATAAGATGCATCTCTAACCTCAAATCTAAACTGGTTTGCAGCTTCTGCTGGATCTAATGGTTCAAACAACACTACACCGTTTTCTTCGATTCCTGCAGGAATTGTTGATTCAATTCTTGGGTAATTAACGTCATACGAATTGGTTGTTGTAAATTGCGTTTTTCCTTGAATTGCCCTAGAGTCAGAGTCATAAAATATTATATCATCGGTTTTACCTATATTTTCTACCGTTATGTATGCTCTCGTGTTTTTATCTGAAAACTCTACTTTATGCAAAGTTATAAGGACATTGTTATTTTTGTGAGTTTGCTCTACATTAACAATCTTTCTGGCCGGTTCAATTGACTCCGAGCAATCGATGTTCTTGATGGAATCGGCATTTATGGCTGCTGCTGATAGTATAGCTCCAAATATATTCTGATATTCAGTTACTGGTTGTGTTATTCCGGTTACTCTTACATAATCATCTTTTGACAATTGCATTGGAGTTGCATAAACTACAATAGTATTTCTATTTGTGTCACCAGCCTGATACATTTGTAGACCTAATGTACCACTTGATGGTGGAAGCAAGGTCAGTATCTTTCCGGTAAAGTTTACATTCTTATCAATATGTTCAGGTGGATTTGAATAATAGACAGGGGCATCAGTATCTGTTAAAATATCCTGTTGAGCTGAGACACCCTGTATTCCTCCTAATGACAATATTAATAAGAATATGATAAAAACTTCTAAAGTAGTATTAAAGTTGAATTTCAATACTTGCTAAGACAGCACTCTAATATCTATAATTTTCTGTTATAAGCAAAACAACTGCTATTATTTTTTATTCAGATTCTTGAATATGTGTATAGATTTGTTTCTTTTTCTAAATGATTATTAATTAAAATATGTCCTTCCTTAATCCATACTCACTAAATAAGGGACTCTGTAATCACTTCACAGTCTAATCTCGAAGTATAATTAATCAAATCGATAAAAATCCAACAGGCTTTCTCTTCGTGATCTGGGAGTATACATTAATCAAGTACAAAAGAATTTGATTAAAATGTTCAAAGTAACGAAATTGGATAGACCAGCTATACATGATGTTAGATTATTATTTCATGTAAAAGGTTTAAAGAATATTTTATTAAGTAATGATAATAGAAGTATAATTGATAGAGTAGATGAGAAATCCAATAAAGATATTAGATTAAAGGACATAGTCCATGACGATATAATTATACAAACAACTGTGCATAATACTGACAACGTTTCTGTGATTATTGCTTGTTCCGATAATCCCATTGAAATCGAAGATCCTCTTTCATTGTCAAAATTGACGGGTGGATTGACACGAGTTGAAGAAAGATTACAGCAAGAAATTAATTATCATTATTCGAAAATAACATCAAACACTTCTGAACAAGAAAGTCAGCGTGTTTCAATACCTTATCATATGAACCGGATTGTTACAATGTGGCATTTTGGACATGATTCATCACACTCATACTCAGGAGAATCATTTGAAATTACTTGGAAGGAAAGTCTAGATATACTATTCCATTTCTATTCAAAAAAAAGAAGAATGCTAAAAGCAACATCACAATAATAAGAAGTGAAGTGCAAGAGTATCCACATATCTCTGAAAGATGCCATAAAAAGAAAGCTTGATTTACTGAACGCTTGAATTTAACAATAGATTATAAAATTAATTTTATATTTTATTGTCATTCTATTGTAAAATTAAAAAATAAAAATATTGTAAAGTCATATTATTTTCGAGTCATATTATTTTCGAATCTAGATATCTGTCTAAAATATCGTTTGGTAATTGTGTTGTGTTAACAAAAAAATTGCTATTAGTTTCTATTTACTATACAAAAAATCCAGAGCTGGTGTTAGTTCATAATGATATATCATCTATAAATCACTTGAGGTTATTAAACAAGAGATGTATGTTACCTTTTAGATTAACCTCAATAAAATTAATCCGATAAATCAAAAGCCAATAGATCTTTTTTATCAAGATAGGACTTCGTCTATGTATAGAGATTAGGTGGATTCCAAACCAAAAAAAAAAACTCAAATGTGTAAATACCATATATGGGGATTGTGATTCAATTATTATGTATTTTAGTTACGTAAACTTACTAGATTAAAAAATACAGTTTTTATTTTACTTTATTTTAGTAACAAAACAGTTATTTTAGATTTTTGAGTATATAAACTCCTTATATAAACTAGTAGGTTTTACGTGTAAGCTCGTTACCGACCTTTTTTTCCAATTTCGATTTCCCAGTTACCAAATTAGTACATCATATAAAAAACCTTCTCTGACAGTACACATTATTCCTTTACACATTTTTTTGATGTCCAGTACATTCCTGAATCCTTCGAATCAGTAAATATGGAAAAAATAATTAATGCTGGAAGGGAGATTATGAAGAAATGCTTCTTGCAAGTGATTCCACGGTTTCAGAATTTTTATGATTGTGTTAGAGTTCATTCAAAAAAAGAATGCAAAAAATATATTCATTTATAATTTCTTCATCGATTCAAATAGTTATCTCATATGTTTTAACAAATTATCCTTAGTGTCATATGTTCCAAATACATCATGATACACTATGTTTTTCCATTTCATAAGTAGAAGTATACTTATTATGACAAGCTCCTATCCACACAATATACGATATAAGTAATTTGTTTAACGAACAGATAAGGATTTTAAAACAAACTTGTCTTCCGATAAAGTGGTTAACATTCAGCCTCGTGCTCTATAATAGGTTGAAGAATGCATTTCATCAAATTAATAATTTCATTGCATTTATTTTCAAATTCATTTTTATTAAATGCTTTCAAATCAAGAAAGAGTGTATGCAATTTAATGTTTTGATGTAGAGAATAATGACGTATTTCTTTAGCCTTTCCAGCGTAGACTAGGCAACAATTCTTGACTCCCGTACTAATAGAATACAATGCCAGCTGTGCAATGTGTGAGGTATCGGGTATACCTTCGAATTCCTTGTATTTTGTGTCAAGAATCATGATTGGTTTCTTGTTATAGCTAATGAGAATATCAAGTTTTAATTGTAATTCTTTATCTGTTATGTCTGCATATTCTGTTATCTGTTCTTTTATACTGAGTTTTGTGCTAGTCTCTTTTAGTCGTTCCTTAAACAGGTTAGCAACAAATTTTTCAAATAGTAATCTCTCTCAAAATCAAAATTCTTCTTACTACTAAACTAAATAAGACTCAGAGTAAAAAATAGAACGTGCGGAAATTCATCAAAAAATGAAATTAAGTGTATATAGAAATGTAATTCTTATAGGTTTGTAAGAATGACGATTATATCGTTTAGAACTGAATGGTCAACAATGTATTTTATGCAGACACAATCGATCTAGATTGTTTTAACTTCTATCTTTCTTGATTTTGAATTATCCTTGTAATTTCTCTATGCAAATCGATCTCACGGATATAGCATCTAAACTGAACTTTAGAATAATCTATTATCTCCATCGCCATTGCAGATAGCTGAAATCCTTCTTTTTTCATAAAATATATATTTTCAGGCTTTAGAGAACGGCTCAATAAATAAACCATTTCTATGTATTCTCCGCCTCTTGTCAATTCTTGGTCTCGGATTAAAAAAGTTAAAGATGTTAACCGAGTTAATTCTTTTAACTGTTCTAAAATAGTAAGTCGATAAAACGTCGATTCCACATATTTTTCTTTTAAAAAATTGTTTAATGTGGAATCCATATCGTTGACTATTGTAATGTCAACAATGTCAATTATAAGATCAGCATAAATTGTAAAAACTGTTAGTTTATTATCGTAATATTTTTCTAAGATCAAAGCAATCTTTTTTGTTTCATTTTGGTCGTCTATAACATCTGCAACATAAATATCTAGATTATCCAATAAAAAAACAAAAAAACTCGTGTCTATATAAGAAAAGTTTTGAATTATATGTTCTTTGGTTCTATATATGATCTTCTTCGTAGTGTCATCATAGCTTCCTAACATCAGGATTACTTTATAATCAGATATGCCGTCCATCGTCATATATTTAACTCATTTTAAATGCATTCTTGCTTGGAGTGATTTTTACATTTGTTGGTTGTAGAGTCGATTCGTTTAAACTAATGTCAAAGGTCCCATCTTCATACGTAAATTTATCGAATAAATTCTTATATTGATATTCACCCGTTATCTTAAAGTAATCCTTTTCTTTTTCTAAACCGTTTATCTTTACATCCGAATCGCCTAAAATTCCAAGCGACCTAAATGTTTTCAATATATTAATGATTTTACGCTTTATCTCTATTTCTCGATCTTGTCCTATCAATCAATTATTCGCCTCCATTATTCTCTATTTTCAAATTAATTTTTTCTCGAACTACTTTGGGAATATTATCTATATCTAATGAATATATACTCGAATCATTACTGCCACTACGCTTTACATAACCTATGTGGATTAATGCTTTTAAATGAAATTGTAATGTATTGGGATTTACATTTCCAGTGTATCTCTCGATGAATTCTTTAATTTCAGACCATTTTGCGTTATCCCGCTTATATAGGTAAATAATAATTAAAACTCTATATATGTTCGACAATGCAACAAACTCTTTAGTAATTCTCTGTGCCTCGTCCAGAATTGTCGTCATACAATAATAACGTATTATCACTTTATTAACTTAACTGGAATTAACTTAACTGGAATTAACTATAATTTGGTAATACTTTTCCTGCTAATTATTTTATATTTTTGTTTAAAAAGTTGCTGTCTACTTGTAAATTATCTATTTTTGATATTATAAGATGAGTTGGAAAATTTGAGTGATTCACTACCTGATGAAAAACGACTGGAGGAAAAGTTGAAGTTACTCAAGTCTTTTAAATTAGAATATATCCTTAATAATTCTCCAGCAACAATATGGATTTCAACATTATAAGATTATGGACATGGATTAATAAGGACAAGAAATTTCTCAAAAATGAAATTCATAATAGATTGTTCCCTGCTCAGCTTTCAAAAAGCCAGTTAGAAGAACCGCATATAAAAAAAGCCATTGCGGAAAAAGGATATTTTGATGTTCAAAATGAGATTTCACAGTATAACTTAAACACTTGAGCTATTTGTAGAGAAAGGATTCGTGGACAAACATATTGACACATTCCATAAAATTAATGTTTTCTACGAATACTTTGCCTATGCACCCAATTTGGGTCCCGACGGTATAGTGGGAATTTCGGGGCCAAGATCCATAAATGATTTCAATATGTTTTTAGATTCCAAACAATTCTCTAATTTTGACAAAACCGCTAATGAATTGAAAAACCAAATAGATTTAGGCTATCACAGACACATTGATCATTTTGAATATGAGATTTTGTTTGAATATCAAACAGAAGTTTATGAAGTTAAAGATAGATATTTTGACATTATGGAGTTATCTTACAATTCAGGATCAGACTCCTATGATATTATAATTGTTGAACCAATAATTAACGAATCTAAAGCGGGTCCAACAAAGGGAAGAAAAATTCTACGAAAAACTGATATTAATTTTATGGACGGATCAGCTGCAATTGATCCTACTATTGATGAAATTGAATGGAAAAGAGAATTTATTGGTTATGCAATACACAATAAAGAAGCCTATAAGATTTTATACACAAATAGTGACTCCCTAAACAAAATCAAAGTTGAGAATAATGGGTTAAATTATTTGGATAATGAGATTTTTGATTTACATAACTTGTTTTCTAGAATATTCGAAGACTCTGTGGCAGATTATCTTAGAGAAAAGGGATACAATAGAGTAATACCTCGACATAAACTTGACCTTTTTGTGAGTGATATTGACGTGTACGCAGAATCAGGGTCAAGGGAAATAAGGAGACTATACTGCGAATGCAAATTCAGGATTTACGACTAAGAATTGAAGGAGGCTGATCTTGATCAGCTTATTGAAAAGATCAAGATTATTGAGAACAATAAAAAAAGGGGATATATTCTGAATACTGGCTCGTTGTTAATACGAGTAGAATCCCTCAGCCCATCATAGACGTTGCAAAACAGAACAAGATCAAAATTCACATCGCTTCGATCAACAATAACTGGAGGAGAAGAGCCAATTGGAGTGTACACAAGATAGAAAAGATAACCTAAATTTCAAATACAGCTATTCCGGATTTTACTAAAAAAATAAATCAATGTAAAAGTTATCATAAGGTTGGATTTTTCCTTATCTATTTTGATAATACAAAATTTCTCTATTGAAATGAGTATCGAATAAGACTTGATGTCTAAAAAAATTTATTTAATTAACAGGTCCCATATATTTCATGGATTCGAAGCCCACCAA
>WHSX01000044.1 GCA_009379865.1 Candidatus Nitrosocosmicus sp. | reverse complement strand
AATTAGTGAAACTGACTTTTTCGATTTCCTCAATGGATGTTTTTTCAACCTTTCCAAATATACCAATCCCTGCATTATTGATTAAAACATCTATGTACCCATATCGTTCGAGTATCAGATCACCAACGCGCTTAACTTCTTCTTTTTTTGACACATCACAACTTAGCGGCAGTATTTCAAAATCCCTTTCCTTCATCGATAAAACAGAATCATTCAGTCTATCAACATTTCTGGCAATTAAAATCAAGGATTTCAAACCAAGTTGTGAAAAATCACTTGCAATGCATCTACCTATTCCGCTCGATGCACCAGTAATTAGGACTATCTTGTTCTTTAGTAGGTCGGTTAAAATCTTCACCATATTAAAAAGAAATAATCATTATTTAAAATACTATCAATCAGCTCGAGTATCAGGTGTAGCAGAAGATGGGGATGTAGATTTTGAATAATTAGTTCCCAATGCTAACCTCATCAATGCAATCCACATTATTACTAACGGCAAATAGTAAGAAGCAATCCTCCACGCAATTATGACGTTTAATTGATCGATATCATTTATTATGTTACCTATTTGTGAAACGCTATTCAGCTGATTGATATATGCCCATAATCCCCATTCAGCTAAGCCGGAACCTCCTATTGTGATGGGAAGAGTGCCCAAAATTGTGGAAGAAGCCGTAGCCATAAATGATAAAAATAGACCAATGTATGTATCTACAGAATGTGTTAAGACTAGAAATGAAAGACCTTGGAAAATAAATGCTACTACTGTCATTGCAATGCCCACGGAAAATATTTTTACAGATTTAAATGAACCAAAGTTTTCTCTGCTCATTATGCACAAATCATCCAATGCTTTATTAACAGAATTGATCCCCCGTTGAGCTTTTTGTTCTGAAATAAATTTTTTTGCCAATTTTAAAGAAAATGAAGGTAATTGGATATTTTTTTTTGCTGAATATATCAAGATAAAAAACCAGAATCCAAATGTAGGGGCTGCGACCGCAACAATTAACAGACCAATAAACATGGAGCCGTTAGCTATTGCAACAAATCCAGCGATAAAAGCTAAAATTGTACCAACAAATACATCGGCAATAATTTCCATAGTAGTAACCCATGCTGCTCGTCCCGCTGGCACACCACTCTTAGTTAAAAAAGCAATTCGAACTAGTTCGCCTCCGATATAAGAAGGAGTAGTTTGAGTTACAAATTCTCCAGCTAACCTGGCAAAAATAATTTTCCAAAATGAACTGACATTCTTTCCAATAAATTTTCGAACAAAATAATAAAACCTAATTGCTTGAAGAAAAATTCTTATCATTGTTGCGAGAAAAGAAAGTAAAAAAGGGATAATACCTACAGATAAAACATCATTTAGCGAAACAGGAGTAAATAGAAAAATAAGCATTATAGGTATAACACTCAAAAGAATGAAAATTATTCGCCAATTCAAGGTATATCAACTAGTTCAAAAGAAGGAATATAATAATCATACAAATATAACAATAAAATTAGAATAACAATTATAAAGTTTTGAAATGCATACCATATTCGTTACAGGTACGGCCGGTTCAGGGAAAACACTATTGACTTCGAGATTGTTGGAGTGGTACCACAACAATGATGTCTCACCCATTTCAATTAATTTAGACCCAGGAGTATCCAGTTTGCCGTATGATCCAGATATAGACGTGAGAGAGTTTATTGATTTTTATTCGATAATGGATGATTACAAGCTAGGACCAAATGGGTCACTGATATTGGCTAATGATTTGATATCAACAAAAATAGATGAAATCCAAACTCAGGTTCAGGAACTTAACCCCGATTATGTAATAATCGATACTCCCGGACAAATAGAACTGTTTGCTTTCAGGTCCAGTGGTCCTTATTTTGTTTCAAATTTTTACTCAGATTCTAAAGTAACACTATTTACCATAGATGGGACATTAGCAGTATCTCCAATTAGTTTCGTTTCTTTGATGTTCTTGTCACAATCAGTCAGATTACGTCTAAACATCCCACAGATCAACGTCTTAACGAAAAGAGATAAAATAATCGAGAGGTTGACAGAAATTTTGAATTGGTCCAACTCCATTACCTCACTTCAAGACTCCCTGAATCTAGAAAAAGATTCAGAGCAGTCTCTATTGGGTAAGGATATTATAAGAACACTCTATAAAAGTGGAAATATGTTGAGCCCCATTGCAGTATCTAACTTAACTATGAATGGAATGATAAATTTAACTGCAGCATTATCAAGGATATTAACACAAGGTGAGGAGGAGCAGAAACACGAATGAAAAAAGAAAAGTATGAAATTGTAGCTGAATATCTAGAATGCACTGCTACTGCATCTGCGTCAACTGCAAATTTGGGTCCAGGGTATGATGTATTTGGGTTGGGCCTGGATGTATTACAGGATACAGTATCCATCAAAATAGAGAGAAAAACAATAGCAAACAAAAACAATGTAAAAATAGTAATGAATGGTGATATGGGCAAAGGTATTCCAAATGATCTTGACTCCAATTCTGCAGGCAAGGTAGCAAAAAAAATTATCTCAGATTATGACTTGTATAATTACAACTGTTTAATAGAAATTAGAAAAAATATTCCACCGGGTTATGGGATGGGAAGTAGTGCTGCATCAGCAGTGGCAACTGCAGTTTCACTAAATGCATTATTTGGACTGAAAATTGAGGATACCAAATTACTAGATTATTCTGCCGAAGGCGAACTCGCAAGTGCAGGTGTAAAGCACTTCGATAATGTCGCAGGTTCGTTTTTTGGAAATTTTGTAATCGTTAAGACTTATCCAAAATTAGAATTTATCAGGATAGATTCGCCAAGTAATCTATCTATGGTTATATGCGTACCACTTATTCAAGTTCCTAAAATGAAGACAGAGTTTTCAAGAAAAGTTATTCCTCAACAAGTACCTTTGGAAAAAATGGTTCATAATGTAGCTAATGCATGTTCCGTAGTTGCAGGCTTTTATTGCAAGGATGTAGAAATGATTTGTAATGGTATAAATGATTGTATTATAGAACCTGCCAGAAAGAAATTGATCCCAGGATATGAAAAAATAAAGGAAAGATCCTTAGAAGAGGGAGCGATGGCTTTTACCATTAGTGGAGCTGGTCCTTCTACGGTAGCTTTTTTAGATTCAAGCAAGAAGGGGCGGCGCATATCAGAAGTCATGGAAGAGGAATATGATAAAATAAATATCAAATGTAAAACATATATATCTAAATCCGGTAATGGATCAAAAATAATTTCGTTGAAATGAAAATCCGTGCTTTGATAGAAGATAGATCATTTTTTAGTATTTTTATTTAGGAATGCCCCCATCATTTTCTGTCTATCTTCGTGAGCAAAACACAAAGCCCAACCATAAATTTCCAGCCGCAAACCAGTATCAATATCCGCATCCATACCTTTATTAATTAGCATTTTACTGATTTTTACAGCATTAAAGCTATTCTTAGTGATCTCTCTAGCAAAAGTTATACAATGTTCTAAAAGTTTTTTATTTAGTAACTTTGAGATTGCAATACTTTTCTCCTTTTCATTGTTTTGATCGATAGATGGATCTAAATTAGACTTTTCCTCTTCTGATAAAGAAATAACTTGGTTAACTAATCCAATAGTGGCAGCTTCATGCGCGGTAATCATTTTTCCGGTAAAAATCATTTCTTTAGCTTTTGCGGGTCCAACTACCCTAAGTAGTCGCTGAGTACCACCCCATCCAGGAGGAATACCAATAGTTACTTCTGGTTGACCAATCTTTGCATTTTCGGATGCGATCCTTATATCACAAACTAAAGATAGTTCACATCCGCCACCAAGTGCAAAACCATTTATTGCGGCAATTACAGGTTTCTCCATCTTTTCAATTTTATTTAGCACAGATTGTGCAGATGAGGCATATTTTTCAGCAGTTATGGCGTCAATATTTACCATGTATGAAATGTCAGCACCAGCACAGAAAGAGCGTTCTCCTGCCCCGGTAACTATTAGTAATTTGATTCCCTCATCTGCAGAAATTATGTCAATTGCTCTGGCCAGTTCGAATATTACATCAAGATTCATCGCATTCAAAGCTTCAGGTCTATTTATCCTCAATATTGCAATTTCATTAAGTAAATCTATTTGAATATATTTCATGGAAGACATAAACAAACTTCAATGGTTCTTTAAAATAAATCTTATCAAATTTCATTCAATGAAATCTATATCATTGTCTTTATCATTATCTTTTTGCAAAAATTCTCTTCTCGCATTGTTCATGAGTTTAAACAAAGATTCTAACGATTTGATATCAACATCAGGACTATTTGGATTTTTCATCTCTCGAAGTTGTTTGGTAAATTTTTTGGCAATATCATATAAGTTAATTTTTTCGGCTAGATTAATGAATTCTTCTTTTTCGAAAGGTTTTGGAAGAACTTCAGGTACACTTTTTAGAGTAGAAACGTATTCGACGAATGCTTTTTTGGGCCAAGCGGATGCGAACAATATTCGTTGATCGCCTTTTAATTCCAAGATTTCTTTTGCAATATGTAATCCATTTTGATTGGAAGACATATCTTTTGATGGTAAATCGTAATCAAGGACAACTAAATCGAATGTTTTATTATCCGATTCATAATCTTCGTCACCTTGTTGAATCGACTTTTCGTATTCTGATATCCCATCTTCATAGTTTTTTGCAATAATGTAATCATGTCGGTTTTCTTCTAACCATATAGAATACAATTGACAAATATCATCATCATCCTCAATGATTAGAACATTCATGCTAACCCAGTTAAAGCAAACGAATAATAAAATTTTACTATGATGTGATTAATATTTTTAATTCACTTGTTCATTTCGTAGAATTTTTACAAATGCATCGAGAGAAAGCGGTTTATAAATAAAGTGATCATACATCATATTATTATTCAAAAATTCCATAGCTTCCTTGTTTATTTTACTAGAGGACATAAAATAACCCTTAATTTTCTTATCTCTTTTTTTTAGATCATCATATAGGTCAAAGCCGTCCAACCCTTTGACATTAATACCTAGGAAAACAAATGAATATTTTCCTGGAACAAATCTTTCTATCGCATTATAAGGATCTTCAAAATAATCAATAGTGTATCCCAAACCTACGAGTGATTCTTTGACCGTTTCCAGATTTTCTGAAAAATCGTCAATAATCAAGAGTTTAAGACCATCGGTAGATTTAATGTCGTCAAGCTGACTAGACACATTTGTCCCTTTCAATGGGATTTTAATAAGAAATTTCGCTCCGATGTCGTCTATCCTATTCCCAACAACAATATTCCCCCCATGGATTTCCACAATCTTTTTTGAAATGAACAATCCAAGTCCAGCCCCTCCAGAATTTGGATAGAATTTAGTAAAGATTCTTTCTGGATCATCATCTGGAATACCAGGTCCTTCATCTTCTATTAGTACATTAGCATAGAAAGCATCATCATTCTCAAAGACACTGATAATAATCTTATTCCCTTCATTCTTTTTTGTAAAAAAATAAGAATTATTTAGAATGTTTTCAAACGCTTGTTTAATGTATTCCTTATCAGCCTCTATAAACAGATTAGGACATCCTTGAAAAAGTATACGAATGCCCGAAGAGTCTTTATTTGAAAATTGATTATAATCTCTAGCAATAATCTCCATAAGTTCGCATAGATCAAAAATTTCAAAATCTAATATCTGCGGATTTGCTTCAATTTTAGAAATATCCAAAATATCATTTGCAATATTTTTCAGTTTTTCAGCATTCTTTATAATAATATTGAGATAATCCAACATATCAGGATCTTCAATTTTTGATTTTAATGTTTTAGAAAATCCTATGATAGGTAATATAGGATTTCTTAATTGATGGGAAGCAATATCAACAAAATCCTGTTGAAAAATATTACGTTTTTCGAGGATTATGTTTTTATCAATAGTTCTCCAGATATTGACAAAAAGGATATCGAAAAAAGTAACAATATCACCAGTAAGCGAATCGGATAACTTAGAGGTAAACATTCGCTTATCAGTATTGTAATCTATTTTAAGAAAAGAAACCTGATTTTGGTCAATAATAATTGTAATCATGTGTTCGGTGGGTTCAGCTGATGATAAGACATTTTTTACTTGTACATTCCTAAAAGGCTTGAAAAAATCCACTATCGAATCATATTGATCTACATCCTTACATGAAATCAACAGTCGTATTGCAGGTGAATTCGCATCACTTTTCGCTTTTAAAAAATCGTAGAATGAATTCTTTTTTAAAAAAAGAAATGAATAATAAGAATTTAAAAAAATATCAACTTGTTGTTGATCAGACCCTTCAAATATCTTATCTAAGTTGAAATCCAATGTATTTTGGGTTATTTTTGTCTACTTTATTATTTTCTTTTTTGTGTCAAAAACATCATCCAACATTACTTCTAGATCATCTTCAAACTTCTTTAATATTCTTCTTAAACTCTGTTCTAATTCCTTTACACGTTTTTCCGTTTCGAGTTTAAATATTTCTCTAGAGATGGCAGAATATACATGGAAATGTCCTCCTTCTTTCAAAGTTCTGCTTTCTTTTACACATATTCCCAATCCTGTTAATTTTTGCAAAGATCTAAATACCGTACTCTTGTCACGATTTACAGCTTTAGACAAATCTTCTAAAGTCATTTGTTTATTATTATGTGCTATTAAGGTAAGCAATAAGTCCATATCTAGTGGAGACAAATCATAGATATAAATAAAAAGATCCTTTAGGGTTGCGCTCATACGAGTGATTGCATTAATTGATGACGACGGCATTTTACATATATTACTACACTTTCAAGCTATTTAAAATTATCTACAAAAACATCTATAAGAATCAATTTAAAGTTACGAAATTGAAGATCTAAAAAAATTATTAAATATAAAAAATCAACTTTTCAAATGAAGATCGGCTTTTATGCACCAGCCATTCCGTTTCGGAGCTCAACTCCTCGATGTTCCTCATTGGATTCTGCTTCTGCAGCTGCTTTATGCATCTCAGACATTGCACATCCCATTTGAGCTTCTGGTTTGCCTTTTCTCATAATACCACGATACAACCCGGCTTCTAATGTCTGTCCATGTTCTTTTTCCCAATCTTCAACTGGTACACTGTATTTCTTCTGTATCCTATCCCGGTACCATTCAGGTATTACATTAAATGCGCAGAATGGTATTATACGCAAATCAGGAGTCAAATAGTGAATGTCACATCTCTGTAATCTTTCTAGATCCTCATTATACTTATCTTGGAAATGCATCATTCCTAAGAATAATGATCTTACATGCCATGAACCTACAGAATCAAAGTTCTGTTTAAGAAGAATACTTGAAAACATACGTCCCAAATCAAGTCCGTATGGTTGTTTACTGCGATCTACAAATTGGTTAAGTTTTCGTATTACTTCCAACATAGTCCAATACCTATTCGAACCTGATTTAATCTCTTCAGTTTTTTCCTCGAAATACTCCAAGAGACCTTTTATGTCAACAAAGGACGTTAAAGGTGTCAGCTTCTTTGTTTGAACATCTTCAAAAACGTATGTTCCAGCACCACAAGCAAAGTGGATGGATAATTCATATTTTGGTTTCTTGCTAAACGCCTCTATCACATTTGTTAATGGCATACAGGATGGAACCGGAAACCAGCCATCTTTTGATATTTCACCGTTAGTTTGTTCTTCAATTCGTTCAATGCAATCAGGTATTGTAATTCTATACTTTTCTCGTTCTTTTTTACTCATTCTACCAGTTAATGAAACAGGCTGGAAATTTACAGCATGTACTACATCCATATTTTTTTGAGCAAATCGTATTATGCCGCCTAACTCATGATCATTAATAGATTTTATTACGGTTGGAACAAAAACAACAGTCATACCACATTTCCTTGCAGATTCTAGGGTGTATGGAACTTCCCAGTGGTTTTTGGGATTTGTTCTAGCCGTTACTCCATCAAATGACAAATAGAGATTACTAACACCAGACATTCTAACTTGTCTCATTGTCTCTGGTGAAAGTGCCAGTTTTATGCCATTAGTGTTGAGTTGTACATGATCGACACCCTCTTCTTTCATTATTTGGATAAGTTCTGTAATGTCGTCTCTTAACATTGGCTCGCCACCAGTTATTTGAATAGAATTGCCTGCTATAGGTTTCTCAGCCTTTAAAGTTTTCATCATTGCACGTACTTGTTCATGTGAAGGTTCATACAGATAAGCGCCCTCTAATCCTTTTTTAACATAAAAGAAGCAATACCAGCATGTAAGATCACACCTATTAGTGACTATAATATTTGCTAAGCCAGAATGTGAAAGATGGTTAGTACATAATCCACAATTAGTAGGACAGGCACATTTATCAACCATAACATTAGGAGCTTGTGCACCTTTTCCATCCATCCAATAGGTACTGAATTTCTTGTACATCTCATATGAGCCAAAGTATAATTCCTCACACTCACCATGGCTAGGACAGGTTTTTGTCATGAAAACTTTGCCTTCTCTTTCAAAGACCTCAGCGTCTAGAATCATATTGCAATCGGGGCATATACTTTGAGTATACCTAATGGTGCGTTTAGAACCAATAGTTTTACTAGTTAAATTGGAAATTTGTATTAGATCCATAATGTTGACCTTTAATACTGCATCTGATTAACTTTATAAAGATGATCTGACGAATCCTACGGTGTTTAGTTAGTAAAGTACAATATAGATGAAAGATTTAATATCCAAGTTTAAACTAGTCACATAAAACTATGGAAATTAGCGACAAGGCCAAGAAATCTATGGAAAGCCTTGGATTAACAAATTACGAAATTCGAGTATATACTTCGTTGTTGTTTGCCAGTTCAAATACGGCATCAGAAATCAGTAAGAAATCAGGAGTACCATACTCAAAAATCTATGATGTTCTAAATAGTCTATATGTAAGAGGATGGATATATTCAGATAACCAAAGGCCACAGAATTTTTTTCCTAAATCGCCATCAAATGCGGTGGAAGCCATGATGATAGAAATGGAGAATAATTTGAGGAGTAATAAAAATGTCATTATCAATGAATTAATGCCTATCTACGAAAAAACTGGATTAAAAGAAAAACCAGATATCTGGGTGGTAAGTGGATTATACAACATAGCAATAAAAGTTACTGAAATAATTCAGTCAACAAAGGAAGAGCTTTTAATAGCCATCCCCAAAATTCCAGAGAATGTCGTAAAATCGATTCAACCAGTGCTTCGAGAACTCTTCGAAAAAGGAGTAAAAATTACTATTTTGGCATCTGATGAAACTAATAGTGATACCATAAAAGCGATGTCTAGAGTAGCTGAAGTGAGGCTCAAGAATGATATGTTTGGTGGTGGAGTCATAGGAGATTCCATACATGTATTAATTCTACTTGGAGAAGGAAAAAACGATCCAACAACAACTTCCAGCTATGACACTATAGCAATATGGGCAGAGCATACCGGATTGGCTAGTTTTGCTAAAGACTATTTTCATTATTTGTGGCAAGATGCAAAAGGATAGGTTAGACAGCTAAAGCCTTATAACAGAATAGTTTAAAAATAGTAAGGACAAACAATGATGTGAAAAGCCCTACTGAGTAGATGAAGTAGATCTTGAGTAAAGAGTTTGTCCTATTTAATGTGTGATTGTTTGTAAAAATTCGAATTTGAATTTAGATTTCAAATACATATATTCATTGTATTGATAACATATGGTGTAGAATAGTAGTGGTTCATATAGAAACTACATCATCATTGGAAAGTCTTAGAAAATTTATGATTTTCAGCACTTGCAAATCATTCATTCCTAGTAATTATAGAGGTCCAGACATGTTTCCCGAGAGAGACGTTGGACCAGGCGATATTTATATTGAGGCAGTAGATAAACTCATGGTAAAAAAATTAAGAGAAATTACATTTGTAAATGCAAAAGAAATATTTGGAATAATCTATTCATCGAAAACTGGAAATACCATTTCGAAATGGAGACAATTAAAGAACAAGAATGGAAAAGTTATAGGCAAAGCATCACCTAGCGCATTAACCAATTTGGTGGTATTAGGAGTTTTAGCCAAACACTGGTTTGAACCCTATTTAAAGTCCCAAAAATAAGATGAAGAATGGGTTAAATAGGATACAAATAAAAAATGAAATTCACTAAAGTAAAGGATTCAGAAAACAAAATAGTCTTAACCTTGGAAGAACCAGATGATCTTTTTAGTCTAAGAAGAGTAATAGATATAGGAGACAGCATCATTGCCGATACTACTAGGGTAATCAAACAGGATAATGAATACGCTAGACCAGACAGAGGAGAAAGAATTAAAATCAGGATAATTTTAAGAATAGAAAAAATTAGTTTTGATGACGCAATAGACAGATTGAAGATATCAGGAGTAATAATTACTTCAAACAATGAAAACATACCTAAGGGTTTACACCATTCTATTAACGTAAAAATCAATGATACGATCATCTTAGAAAAATCAAATTGGAATGAAAACTACATAAAAATACTATCGAAGTCGGCTCTTGAATTTAAATATTTATTTATCTCAATAGACTCACAAGAGACAGCTATTGCAAAATTAACTGGAACTAATTTGAAAATAACTCCTAACATACATTCTGGAAAGAGTGGTAAAAGATACATTACTGATCAAAGAAACGAGTCAAGCAATAAGATCTATTTTGAGACTATAAGAACTGCCTTAGATATTTATTTGGAAGAACAAGGAATCAAAATAGTAATATTTGGTCCCGGAGAAACAAAGAGAAGATTCCTTAATCACCTAAGGGAAAAAAACGAAGCCTATCAAGACAAAGATTTTGTCATAGCGGACGGTATTGAAACAGCTGGTGAAGACGGGATTTATGTATTTTTGAGATCAGAAGCCATGAAGGATCTTATGTCCAGTAGCAAAATTGCCATGGTTTCGACGATTCTGGATAAAGTGATGCAACAAATAAGCAACGGAGAAAAAAAATATGCAATGGGAATAAAAGAGACAAAATACGCCAATTCATTAAATGCCATTGATTCGCTGGTTTATTCTGATAAGGTTTTTTCAGAAATAAAAGAAGACGAGTTCATAAAACTACTAAACAATATGGAATATAATAACGTAAAAATTTATGCAACTGATTCAACTACCGATATTGGGTTAAGGGTGTCATCACTAGGTGGAATAATTGCATTATTGCGGTATCGAATAAATTGAAGTTTGAGTTGGATTCATATAACACAATGATGTATCATAAACTAATTCAAAAAAAGACTTTCAATATGCATATATTTTATTTAAAGCGCGCAAAATGGTTATTTATTCATTAGATATTGAATGCTGAGACGTAGAAAAATTCTATAGTATAGTATAAATCCAAATTAGAAATTAGGATTACCTTTACGTGTATTGTTAATAATCCATGAAAGATATTCCGATGAAACATCATCCATCCTAATAATGACAATTTCAGGTACTTTATATGGATGATGGGCTAGAATTTCAGCCTTCAATGTTTGGATACAACTCGAGGTGGTCTTAAAAAAAGCGATAATTTCTTCTTCTTGTTTTAATTCAGATTCCCAAACATACAAAGAATTTATTCTTGTATAATTTACACACGCACATAATTTCTTCTCCACCACAAGTGTTTTAGATAGATTGATTAAAGATTGTTCATCGGAGAAGGTAGATATCAGAATCATACCATTACAACCAGACCTTTCATCTTGCATTTACATTAATTTATTTCATACTAGATAAATTCTATTTATTGGTATACAATAGGGGCCTATTCATATGGAGCTAGTTATTTGGGTCAGACACCATTCCTTGAACAGCAAAAGATCATCCAGGAAACTTATTTTGAAATTTATGAGTAGGACCAAGAATGCAAATATAAATAAGGTCACTCTAATCTAATTTTTACAATCAATTAATGAAAATAGATAATATAAGGAACATATTAGAAAACGCTCACATAATTCAAAATGAGGAAACATATTACCAATTTGCGGGTCTGGAGTATAATCCCGCCATAATTCAAGAAATATCAAAATTGAAGATTCAAGGTTGTGGGTTATTTTTGAAATCGTTTGATACACCTAGAGAATTGTTTTTGTCATCCTTAGAAAGTCTTGCAGAAGATAAAACTAAAAGTTTAGAGCGTGAATTACATGAGATCAGAAATAAGAAATTAGTGGACAAGAGATACAGGATTGAAGATAACTATGTAAACTGGAGACAATTTAACGCGATAGAAACAAATCACAATTATAGAAAAAATGTTTTTGATTGTTTTATTGATAAAACAGAATTGATAAGACCAGTTATAGAGAAGAGGTTCAACAAAATTAGGAATATTTACGAATATGATGGAGGAATGAATCCTCTGCATGGGTATTTAGAAAGTGAAGGAATATCATATGATAAGTTAAAAGAATTTGTAGAGAATTTAGCAAATTCTACAAGCAAACTATTTAGCGAAAGACTAGTTACTCTATCTAATAAAATTTTTGATAGAAATCCAGAGTATTATGATGATTTTTACTATTTTAGGAACAGAGTTTTTAAAGATATCTCAGATGAATTTGCTAAAGTAAATCCTATTTCAACTGTTATCAAGACTCTAAGGGATTTAAAAATGAATGTAAAAAAAATATCTTTTGATTCAGAGGATAGAAAAAATAAATATCCATCCCCCATCTGTTTTTTTATACACATTCCTTCAGATATAAGAATTCTTTATAGAGAAGAAAGTCCATATTTTGATTTTCAAGGATGCTTTCATGAATCAGGACACGCGATGCATGCTACTTCAATTAATCCCAGTTTAGAATATGAAAAAAAATACCACATTCCAATGGGAATTAACGAAATCTTCTCTATCTTTTTGGAAAGACTAACGAGAAATAAGAAATATTTAGAAAAACAATTAAAGATATCAAATAAAGGAAAGCTGGATAAAATAATTGAACTAAATAATTTTATGGAATTATTTTTCGTGACATTCTATTCTGTAAACTCTTTAACAAAAATGGATTTTTGGGTGAATAAACTGTCCATCGAAAATACTAATAAAACTTACTCATCGATGATGAAAAAATATACAGATATAGAAATGCCAGGGCAGTACTGGATGCTTCACCACATAATGCCAGAATCAATAATGTACGTACCAAGTTATTTATTAGCTGCTGTAAGAGCTGCAGAGTTAGAAAAAAAAATTGAAGAATTATACGGAGAAAATTGGTGGGAATCAGAAGAAGCCGGAAAATATTTAAGAAGCATGATGAAAGATGGTGCAAATATTAATTTACAAGAATTTTCTAAGTTAGATTCGAGAGTGTTTTTGAAAGAGATTACTAGGTAGGAAACTATATACAATATTTCCCATGGTCAGGGAAATGTTCTCTTAAGAATTGATCGGTTGATAAATTTTTAGACTAATTATTAAAGATAAATATAAGTTTGATTTCATAAAATATGAGAAAGTTAAAGCTCACCGCATATATAAGACGCACTAATAGTTACTGTAAAAGAAACAGTTCAAGTCGTGTGCCACTAAACTCGATAAACGCAACATCTAGTCGATGATATGTGGAAGAGGCCATGGATTTATTGTTTGAGATTGATCCTTTAATACGAAAAAGTATTATCATACTAAATTAATAGCTGGAAACAACTTTTTTAGATCAGAAAGGTTCCTCATGCAGTAATGCGGACAATAAAGCTGCCCTTAACTCTTTTCCGTAAGCAGCTTGTTTAAAATAAAGAGCGTTTACAGTATTATCAATTGATGGAGATATTTCATCAACTCTAGGTAACGGATGTAAAATAGAAACATCAGGTTTTGACTTTTTCAAGATACTTTCATCTATAGTATACAATCCTTGAATTTTTTTATATTCTTGAAGATCCGGAAATCGTTCTCTTTGAATACGTGTTACATATATTACGTCTAATTTTTTTAACAAATCATCAGATAATTCAATATGATGATACATCTTTACCTTAGTTGAGATATCGTATATCGATTCACTTCGAACTTTTAGTATAGATGGAGAAACAAGATGAATTTCGACTTTATAGTTAGATAGGGCATAAATTAGAGAATATACCGTACGGCCATACTTTAGATCTCCTATTATTCCAATAGATAGACCATCAATTCTTTTTTTTTCTTTGAATATGGTGTAAATGTCCAACATAGCTTGAGTAGGATGTTCTTCGCTACCACTACCCCCATTTATCACAGGTTTTTCTGATATTTCACAAGCATATCTACTCGAACCATCAGAAGGATGACGTATCAATATGACATCTGAGTATAATGAGATGGTCTTAATGGTATCAGCATAACTTTCGCCTTTCATGATAGATGAAGAATCCACATCTGATATTCCCAAAGATCTGCCCCCAATGGAGGACATAGCAGATTCGAAACTTAACCGGGTTCTAGTACTATACTCATAAAAAATATATCCGAGAATTAAGCCTTTTGCGATTTCCCCACGCTCTCTAGATTTCAAAGTTCTTATTTTATCAGTAATATCAAAGAGAAAAGTAAAATCATCTATATTGAAATCACGAATGGACACTATATTGCGATTAAAAAATCTATTTTTAATCATGAATAACCATGTAATTAATACTTTCTAAAATATACCATCATTCAGTAGACAGCAAGGATAAAAAATCATCCTGAGCCACAGCTACTAAATCCACATTCAATGCACATGTTACAGCCTTCTGTAATAATTAAGTAATTTTTACAAACAGGGCATGCTTCTTTATCGCTCTCTGTTCTGGTAAGAGTGTATGGATCAGGTTTGGTATTAATTGATACAGTATCGGATTCAAAACTAGTAGGTTCTAGTTGGTTATCGACTGTATTAGTTGCTACTGCATATCGATCACTTGATTCATAATCCTTAAAAATTGGATTTACCTGATCAAGAACATAAGGTTCATGTATGTTTGCTAAAATATAATCATGCAAATACATACTTGGCTTAACTTGGAATCTTTTTTCACGATCATTACCAGTAATGTGTAAAACTTGTTCATTCCTAGAACCATCTCTATAGATAGTCACCCCTTTTAATCCAAATTCATGGGCAAGTAGATATGCACATTTTACATCCTCAACCGTAACATCTCCAGGCATATTGATTGTTTTTGCAATCGCGTTACTGATCCATTTTTGCCACACAGCTTGAGCCATTATATGATCGGTCCAATGAATATCTATGGCGGTAACAAATAGCTTTTGTATCCATTCAGGTATTTCATTCATGCCACGAACGGATCCGTAATTATTTGCAATTTTTATCAAAATTTCATCAGTGTATAATCCATGTTCTTTCAAAACATTCTCAAAAATCTTGTTGGTATAGAAGAACCTACCAACAGTAACACGTTTTTCAAACACCAAAGCAAAAACAGGTTCAACACCATTAGATACATCAGAAATCATTGATAAAGTACCAGTAGGTGCAATAGTAGTAGTCCATGAATTCCTGATTCCATAGTTTTTAATTTTT
Source organism: Candidatus Nitrosocosmicus sp. (assembly GCA_009379865.1). Lineage (GTDB taxonomy): Archaea > Thermoproteota > Nitrososphaeria > Nitrososphaerales > Nitrososphaeraceae > Nitrosocosmicus. The sequence goes on along the minus strand of WHSX01000044.1, from coordinate 313 downwards.
TCTATTAAAGAGTCCCAATCATAATAATGTGAATCCTTAGGGATCTCATGGTAACCCGACAGCGGAATATCTCCATTTTTATACTCAGTCTGATCAAATAACGGGAAAGCACCTCGAGATTTTGAAATGACAACACTTTCATCCATACTAAAATACGACAAAGTTTCAGCCAGTTTACTCATGAATTCATATCCTTCCTTGGAATCATAGGGGATCTGTAACATAAATAATAAATCTGCTATACCCATAATCCCTAATCCTATTCGCCTGGTTAGTTTTGTATTGATATCAATTTCCTCTACAGGATATTTAT
>WHSX01000043.1 GCA_009379865.1 Candidatus Nitrosocosmicus sp. | reverse complement strand
CGGGATACCATTTCGACCCAAAAGCCGTTAACATGAGTAAAATGGGTAAGATGTCTTCTCCCTTTTCGGTCAAACTCCATAATACTATCAATTGATCATTTCTTACTTCCTTGCATTTTATGATGCCTTCCCTTTCTAACTCCTTTAGGCGCATGGATAATACTCTTGGGGTTAGTCCTGGAATTGATTCTAAAATTCTATTAAATCTTTTGATCTTTAGAAAACCAATGTCTCTTATTATTAGCATAGTCCACTTCTTGCCTAATACCCCCAGACTTGTTTTGATTGGGCAGTTGACTATCTTGACTTGAGGTCTTATTATGCATTCCTCTTTCTCATCACCTTTTTTTTCGTATTCGTTTGAGTATCTCAACTATATTTTCACTCGACTATTAGTTCTTATACTATATTTTGTATATCTTAAAGTATTTGAATAATGGACTGCTATAAATGACTGATGTTTGGAGTATTGGTCTGTTGACGATGTCATTTTATGTAATTATGATAAAACATGAACCGTGATATTTATAGAGATACTGTTCATTTCTTTTATTGGAGGAAATTATCGATCAAGATTCCTTAATTGTCTTGTAAATTTCGTTAGCAGCTAAGAATTAGGACGAGTTAAATTGAGTCTTTCACCCACATGATGCGTAATTCGCCTTATTTTTTACTTAACATTTACATAAACACTCATAATGTTATAAGCGAGATTGGCTCTAATTTGTAGACGGTTATATACTAGTGATGTTATATATATTAATATGAAATATAGAAGCCGCACCGAAATTGTAGCTATGATTCTAGAGGCAGGCAATGGTGGCGCCACTAAAACTAAAATCATGTACAAAGCATTTCTAAGCTACGCACAACTTAAAGAATATCTTTCTGTTCTTATAGAAAATGATTTAATTGAATATATAGAAGGATCGGAATATAAAACCACACAAAAAGGATTGATTTTCTTAAAGATGAATAGCCAAATCGAAGAATTACTTGCAACACCTACCAGAAATTATAAAACCATAATCAATTAGAAAAGGTTATCCATACTTTTTTCTTCAATCTAATTTGAAGAATTGTGGTCAGTTTTGTAACTTTTTTTATTTTTATATAGTGAAAAGTCCTACTAGCCATATATTTTTAATATCCATTAGTCTCTGATAATCAAGTTTTAAAGAAATTAAGATACTCATCGATCGATTCCGTGAATTACAGTTAACATAATAGTTTTGCTCTATCGAGGATTCTCATAAAACATAAAAATTTTTGCTGTTTTGTTACGAGGTTATCATTTAGCTTTTTTTATGCTGATGTTATTTACATCGTTCTTAATTCTGCCAATACGTCTACTAAGCATCCTAAAAGAATCTAGTGTATCCATTTCTATCATTCCTGGTAAATGTGTTATCTCTGACACGTAATTGTTCATAACAAAAAAATTATCTATCCTGATTTCTATGATTATGTTATCTCCTTTCATGTCTTCTGAAGATGATCTATTTATCACTTTAACAAGTTTTGACATTTGTTTTTCAGTTTCTTGTGCTAAAGGATACTTTCCCGAACGGAATGATTCTTCAATCATATTACATAATTCTGATATCTTCAACTAAATTCTAATAATAGCTATTATATTTTAACATGTTTGATAGTGATATGCTAAATGCTATGATAATTTTTTTTGGTGATTGACCTCATCCGATGTAGACAAGTCTACACAAAAAAAAGATTTATTGTTGGCCTAATGCGTTACTTCCAGAATTTTCTTGGTTTTGGAAGCTAAAGTTGTTTCCTGAACCTACTGAATCTCCGCCAGAAACTACTTGGCTGTTTTGACTTGAGGATTGGCTTTGACCAATACCTTGTGATGCTCTATTTCCATCATCATCATCGTCATCACCTGAATCTTGTGCTAATGCGTTACTTCCAGAATTTTCTTGGTTTTGGAAGCTAAAGTTGTTTCCTGAACCTACTGAATCTCCGCCAGAAACTACTTGGCTGTTTTGACTTGAGGATTGGCTTTGACCAATACCTTGTGATGCTCTATTTCCATCATCATCATCGTCATCATGATCATGATCTTTGAAATAATTCTTGCACCAGTTCTTACTATGATCGTCTCTACAATCCTCCCAATCGTGGTATTTTTGTTTTGCAAATACATCACCTACGCTTGATATTTGAGGACCCATTATCATTACTGTTGCTAGTGCTACTACAATTAATACTGTGGTAGTTTTTGTATTGTTTGACCTAAACATTTTAGTATTAATTTGTATACCTAAATTATAGGATATAATAATTTTCTAAGATCTTTAGCATATTTAGTTCTATCCGATAAATTCAGAATAATTTTACAGAATATTTATCTATAACCGGTCTGGGAAACTGGATTTGTCTTTTCTAAATGAATTCCTGGTTATCCATCAATGGTTTCTATAGGTTCGATGACGAGCTCCAGAAGCATACTACCTCAGATTTCTATCGGCAAGTGGAGAATAATATTTTTTGTCTCTATGGTAGATTTCAAACCGATTGTTCAATTTATTGATCTATTGATTAAATATAAGGAACGGTGGATTTGGCCATGAGTAGATTTGATTTGTTACTATTACATTTCGTTACATATAGCTAGTGTCATCTTAAAATATTATTAAATCATGTAATCTGATAAATTTAAACAATCGTATTTTAAAGCAGTGCGAGGTATTTAGAATAATGTTTAGAAATCGTGTTTTAGAAAAATAATATATAGCTGATTTAGAAAAAATAAAGTTTATTGTTGACCTAAGGTGTTTTGGCCGTCATTTAGGTTAACTGATAAATCAAGGTTATTACCTGAAGCAGTACTGGTTCCATTCTCTGAAAATACTTCACTGGATTGTTCAGTCAATTGACCCTGTAATAGACCTTGTGATGCGGTGTCTGATTTCTTATTTGCGTAAACATTTAGTTCACCCATATTCATAGACACTGGCCCAGCAACAAATAATGATGCAATAGCAAGCACTGCAATAATTATTGGTGTTTTAGTTACCGTAGACATTTAAACCATTATTATTGCGAAGACCTTTAGATATCTGAATTTTCAAGCTAAAATCTATTAAATTCTTGTGTACTTTTAGGTTGAAAACTTTATATTTTAAATACCGATTCTAATTCATTGTTTTGATACTTTGATTGAGGCCGAAGTATCTGTTATTCTAATCTAGTTTGAAAAATCTGTAAATAAATTCTTTTCAATCCATTATTCTTGACCAGGTCGCTCTACTATTATGATCGATATGCAGTATTAGAAATCTACCGTCTATGAATAAAGACTGATGGCTTTTAATCAAACCAAATATTTTTTACAAATTGATATTCTCCGAAAATCACAAATTACGCTGGATCGAGAGAGTGATTGGGTTTATTTAATAACGACACTAGACATACACACGTACTGATTTTTCCTTTTGACCTCTCTTTCAGATTATAGTTTAATACGGGTTTAACAAACTACTTTTAGACTCCAATTATTGTATTGACCTATCATTTCTTTTATATTCATATCTTATCACAGCCCAACGTCTTTTCTATTTTGGTTGGGTTTATTGAGTGAAGGATTAAATCAGAAAATCGTTTATTGTTTGTTACCTCTTTTGATATTCCTAAACCAATCATAACAAAGCCCATGATTATTATAGTTCTGAAATATGGTAAGGTCTATGTGACTATCTTAAAGTTATTATATGAACTAGGCAAATGAGGGGGTTACAAAAATCGAAACTAGGACAGAAGATGGGATTAAGGTCCCTCCTGCAACAAGGACAACTGTTAGGTTTGTTGATTTTGTGCCCATATCTACCAAGAACGAGCTGAAAAAAAGTAAGATGGATGTTCCTGCAAACAGCGTACCCCTGTCTTTAGAGAAGGTGGCAAAAATGCCAACTGATCATTAGCACCTACTACTAAAACATCAGCTATGTAGATTGGCAAACAGAAATGGTGATGGCCCCAAGAATTTCAGAATGCTTTTTCCTGGTATTTTGCATGATATGTGAGAGTGCTAGTAAACTCTATTAATCAATATTAAACTCTTATAAATGAATAAAATCTCTTTTCTCTTTTGATATCAAAAATTTACTGGTTTTATCAGAGAGTGAAGTTATCGTTTATCTATATTATTCTATCAACAATAAACCAAAATGCAATAACACCTATTATGAGATACCTCGTAAATTAACTTAAATTAACTTAAATTAACTTGACTTGACAAATGACCTGGTTTGACCTAATATCTAACAAAATCCAAATCTATATTTTTATTAAAATCAATGCGAGTGGGACATGAGGCGAGTTGATTTCCCCTTTTCTTCCTAATCAGCAAGGCCATTAGTACAATTCGAGAAATAGTGAAAATTGGATAAATTAGATTATTCTTCCAGACATGCGTGGCTGAATGTTAACTTTATGCTACAGAAACTTGGTTAATAAAAAAAAGGAAATGAAAAACTCTTGACTCAATTGCAGTCAAAAGTTGTATTTTATTTAAAGAGTGTTTCTATTTTCTCTTTCTAAAGACTCGTAAACTCTTGCGTTTCTCTTTCCTATTTCTGCAAATTGCTTTGATTGTTCTTTTGTGTTGTTGATTACTGTTTTTACTATCTCAACATTTGAATATGCGATATTGTTCATTACTCTGGTAATAGCTACTGTATTTTCTGCACAATTATTGGCCATTTTTGAATATATTTCTGGATATCTTCTAAACATATCTTGGTTATTCCATAACTGCTTATTTGCATTTTCAAAATATGGTGTTACAATAGATTGAAACGAATCAACGGTTTGTTTTTGATAGTCAAGGTAGTTTTCTGCTATATCTCTTGTAGCTTGAACTGCTTGCTCTTGTACTTCATTTATTGATTTTGTGTACTGGGGGATCTGATTTCTTGCTTCTGTAATGTTTCTATCAATACTTTTTTTGGACTCATCAAATGCTTGGTTAAGAGATCGTGTATTCTCTTCTACAGCTCGATTGAAAATTTCAGTATTGATTTGAACTGCTTGATCTATATTATCTCTTGTAGTTGAACCGGTAGTAGAGGTAGATGTTTCTTTTTTATCTTGTTTTGACATTATTCATAGTTATCAATCGTCGTATATAAACATTGGTATAAAATGGTCTTTATTACCATTGGTTTCATATACGAAAGATTAATGAACCATCCTTTGGATAAAATAACCTTTAGAACCCAGGTTCATTAAATGTCATGCCTATTTCCGATATTGTAAATATTATCAAACTGAATTCGAGAGGAAGTATACGATTTTGGGCTTGGCTTTGGTCTAGTAGAAACGTACTTCCACTCTGCAGCTCTGATTTTCTAGGTCACAAGTATCAATGACCTTAAGATTCATCTGATAATGTACGAAAAGATTTTAACGTTTTTCTATTTTTGATGAAAAATGGAAAATGTTTCCAATCAAAGTTTAGATTGGTATTTTACGCACAAAACTTAAAACATATAATATAATAACATTCGTTGAATAAGTTTTTTATCTTTTGACTATATTATATAATGTGTTTCAAGATAATATGACCTGCAGGACCCATTTTAGGCAAGTACCGGGATTGGGACTCACAGCCGTGGTACCTAAAGAGTGGTTGAATAAAAAGGTTAAATTTGAATATGGGGAAAAGGAGTTTGAAACTTATGTTATGTATCGTGGAAAGCGATCAATTATCCGTTTGGAACAAAAATCTCTCAGCGGAGGACCCGTTACGATTAAATTATTAGATTAAAGATCGATGTATACTTGAATATTATTACAAACACAGATTGTGCTAGGAATATAATCACAAATTCAGCTTTTTGTTGAAACTTTTAGAGTATTATTTTAGAATAATTTAAAATCCTGTTGGTTTCTGAAAGTTATTTTTACATTCGCAGGAAAACAACTGTCCGCCGTTGCTGAATTGGTTGCTTAAATTTCCTTAATCCAAACTGATTAATCATTGGATCTAGTATTAACGGGACTTTACCTGCTTAATTTAGTCATCGGTAAAATTATCATATCCAAATTTATACTATCATTTCTCTAATATAATATTGTAGAAAACAATTATATTAAAAAGAAAAATACTCTCGCTATGGTTCAATGGACCGTTGAATCACTATTACAGCACATAACCGATTCAGATTATACGATTCAAGGACAAAAATCTAACTCAAAATCAATAAGAAGTGTGTCATCATTGCATACGGGAACGGGAGATGATGTTTCATTTTGTTCATCTGAGGAATACAGAGGCATGCTCTCTATTTCACAATCAAATGCTGGTGTGATACTTTGTAAAAAAAGTATGGAAGGGCTGGTATATCCAAATCACAAGGAAGGACAACTATTGATATTTGTAGATAATCCACGACTTGAATTTACAAGACTTGCAAAGCGAATTACCCATGCTCTGCCTAAGGTGGGTATATCTGAAAGTTCTGTTATAGCCGATTCAGCTAAGATAGGAAGAGATTGTTATATTGGCGAGTATGTAGTTATAGGTGATAATTGTATTATTGGCAATAATACTATAATAGAATCAAAAGCAAATATACAAAATTGTAAAGTAGGAGATAATTGTTCTATTCAACCAAACACAACTGTTGGTTCTGATGGATTTGCATTTGAAAGAGCAGATGATACGTTAGATTTAGAAAAATTTCCTCACTATGGTAAAGTGATGATAGAAAACGATGTAGAAATATTTGCAAATTGCTCTATCGCACGAGGATCCCTCTCTGACACGATTATAGGACAAGGAACCAAAATTGATGCTTTATGTCATATAGCCCATAATGTCAACATTGGAAAAAATACCGAACTCACAGCTGGAACTATAGTAGGCGGTAGTACAACCATTGGCAATAATTGTTGGTTGGGACTAAATAGTACCATAAAAAACAAGATAAAAATCGGCGATCAAGTTATTGTGGGTTCAGGCAGTTCTGTTATCTATGACATTATAGATGAAGACATTGTTGCAGGGGTACCAGCAAAATCAATTAAAAAGAAGGTAACTGCAAATAAAGAGAAACTCTTTTTGATGGCTGGACAATCAAAATCTAACTGGATGCAATAAAAACACATCTAGATTTCTCTTAATCTTATAGTTACACATGATTCCTGCGTTTTAGATAAACATCGGTCTTCTCAGGTCTTTTTCCTATTTTTGGAATTTAAGATACTATTACGGCAATAGCTATTGAAATCATAACTACAAGGTAAAATGTTAAATCCTGTTGTCATTTAGATTGCTGCGGAAAACCATATACTTGCAGCTATCGTCGAATTGACTATTTTCTGATTTGAGGTATTGTCTGAATTCTTGTAGCCCAATAACTCACTTTTTGATTTTATTCCAGCCTGTAGCAATTCTATTTCAGTGACCTTCTGGACAGCTATCCTCGATGTGGAATAGGAATCAAATGGTGCAGAAATTTATTTAAATGTTATTGAACCTCGGTACGAAATAATGATTTCCTATCTCAGTTGCTTTCCCAATCTCAGTTGCTTTCCCAATCTCAGTTGCTTTTCCAATTGATACTATCCCTCTATCCCTCTCTACTCCAATCAGTAAATCAGCCAATGATGATAGCTCCATAGTCAATGCAAAATAAGCTTGTTTATGTTAAATAGTCCTGGAACCATTGAACTTGAGAAGTATCATATTAAACTTCATTCTTCTCCAACATTCAATAGAAATATTTTTGGATCTGGTACGAACTGATGATTTCATATTTGATTTATTCAAACTCCAACGGAATACATTTGTGCTAGTTGGCAAAGTAGAGATTTCTGATACTGTAATAGAAATGACGTGTTATCGAGGTATTTTTTTGCATGATTATTTGATTACCAAACATGCAAACACTCTTCTGTTTCTAACGTATCTAAATAGGCTGGGGTGGAAACTAGCAAAAGGCCTTATACGTATCTCCCTCTGACAATAACTCTGCCACTATATGTACACCAAGCGAATCGGGTTAAGATCTCATTCTTAGAACAACTCGAATATTTTTCTAAGGATAACAAATATCATAGTATATCCACCACTAGCGGTATATGATCTAATTATCTCACTATTTCATTAATGCACTATTATTTTCCTTTTGAAATGCGTGTAATTGACTGATTGTTTTTATCCTCCTTCCACAACACATGCTTTGTATCAAAATTTTTAGTATTTAATAGATGTTCATACCAAGAAAAGCATTATATGATTTATTTACATATGGAAGAATTGTGGTTTTTGATACCCCCAAGAACAATTATTTGAGGTATACCGATATAATTCATTGCTCATTTGAATACTATAGAGAAAGACTAAAGCGAGAAATAAAAAATGAGCACGAAAACAATAATAATTTTGCTCTAATTGATTTCTTTGAACGACTTGAAAAGACATTAAACAAAACTAAAGATTATTATTTACAAAATATTGGTAACATTATTGGATCTTCGGATAATCCTATTAAACATTCGAATATAGGTATTCTTAGAAGTGTGCTATTTGTTTACGGTAAGGATCTAGACCGCTGTAATGATTTACTGAATCAGCAATACAGCTTGTACCCTGTGGGAGAAGGCTCAATAAAGGAGAAATCAACGTTAGTAAAAGAAATATTGGACAAAATTATCCAGAGGCCTGAATCGTCAGAAACTAATTAATGTTCCTTTATTAATTTTTACGTCGACATTATTTCATCGTTGTCACAAACGAGAGTCGAGTGTAGGGATTTGAACCAACATGCCATATCATCGTATTCGGTACGGACTTGATTGTTGTAATTTTTGTATTTATTATTGTACTAACAATCGTTTTGTCGTTATAAACTGTCATTGAACTCTCAAATGTAACGATAATCGGATAAACAAACGAGTCTAATTCTTGATTAATTTGTTTCTAGTTTTTATGGCGTGACAATTTGGACAAAGTGCCTGACAGTTGCTTTCTCTATTATCGGATCTATTGCCATTCTTGTGATGATAATCTATGACCTTTAAGACCTTTCTACAGTAAACACATCTATGATTTTGCTTTCTAAGAACTCTTTCTCGTGTCCCTTGAGAAAACCCTTTCCTGGTCCCATTCGGACCTTTCTTTAGCTTTTTAATAGAATTCAAAACTATTCCAGTAACCACGATTGAAAATAATAGTACAATCGATGAAGGTCGGACTAGCAAGTCAAAAATCTTTGAAAAATATGCCCCTATAGAATCATTAGCTTCCATGTTGTCAGAAAAAGCATTAGCAAAAAAGTCTAAATCAATATTTGTATCAATTATCTGGTTTGAACAATCTTCTTCCGTTTCATCTACGTTCCCAGTGGATGACCACGATGAATATTCTTCCAATTCTGTTCCTAGGGGTTTTATATATCGGTCTAATGAACCAGTCGAATCATTTCTTAGACACTGGGTATTATATGGATATACGGAATGGTCTTGGACAAATGTCGCGTCTGATGCAAACATCGTATTTAAAGCGGCGGATAGGACAAGGATCAAAATGACCGTAATCAAATTGGACCGACACTTATAATGGTATATACAAAAAAATATTGAATATGATTAATAATGATTGTTGAATTTTTCTCTATTTGAATCAAAGGTACAAAATTTTCATGAATATTGATGCTCCTAATCCTTTTAGAAAATTTTAGCTTGTGTTCATGTTTATTAGTCCATGAAAAAAACATGGGCTTGGCTTAGGATTTAAATCCTTAATGAATTAACAAAAAATTTTTCTGAGACAGTTCAAATTTTCAGTAAATGAAAATACGAAGATATGTTTAGCTTCTACAACTTTTTGTAATTTTAAGAAAACAAAAAGATAAAATATTAATCTATTTTTTGTAATCAAGTACGTGAGAGTCTTCTTATCTAGATATCACGTACCGTTATTCTCATTCTGAACCTACGGTGCTTCTGGCGAGGATCCTTGACTCACGTCGACTGTATTAATAATTTCACAGCTTTGTAATTCACTGTTAGATATTGTTCCTTTTGTTTCTTGAAACGTGTCTACCTGGTTAAATTGAGATGAGCAATCATCACTAGAGTCTGTTAAAATAGTTACAATTGCTGTTTCTCCTAATTGATTTTCTATATCCATAGTATCAAATGGTGTTTCTGAAATAGTATAATTGCCTGGGTCTAAAGAAATATTTGTTCCATTAGCTGATCCTTGAAAACTAGTCACATTTGGATTATTTCCAGTTACTACTAAATCAAACTGATTCGCATCAACATTTTCCAGCACAAACTGACAAACAGAATCATCACTTGGAATACCTAATGAGGAATCACAACGAACAACTTTAGTTACTATGACAGTAGCTTGTTGTCCTTGAGAATTGTTTGCTACTAATGGTTGCTTCTTGGTCTCAACCGTTGAATTACTTTGAGCATATATCTCCCAACTAGCCTGATGATGCCCTCCTATCGAAACTGCATTCAAAACGAAGATGATTGCAGTTGATATACCTAATAGTTTAATCAATTATCTAGTATGTACAAAGGGGATTAATTAATATTTAAAAAAATGCGGCCACAATTGCCCTATCTAGCACCTTGAAATATCTCATTTTGAAATGAATTGGGGTATGGTACTGTTAGATGCAATATGAAATGACCAGGGTACTAGTTAGATTCCATAACCTTTCAAAGCTGAGTATGGGTAATTATTCTTAACCAGAACGTAAATTTTCTACATTTTATTTTTAATTATATTTGTCTATGCTTTGAGATTCTTGAATCAAATTTTTGAAGATATCTGATCCTTTTATTATCTTGCTCAAAAGCTTTGGAATTAGTAAGCTTAATTGTATCTCTTGTAAATATTAAATTTTCAATTATTCTTTTGTTTAGATTTTGCACAAATATGGATATTTTTGTTTATTTGTGTATCCTATAACTTAATGAATTAAAGTTTACCCTTATTAGTTGAAAGTAAACGCTATTACTGCTATTTGTATTTTAATTTTTGTCACTTTATTATTACCCTGGAATATGATGGGCCATCTGGCCATTTCCTGCTTTCGTTCAGAATCTAAACATTACTTATTATACAAGCTAGGGCTCTGCAGGTGAATATGTATGGCCAGCATCAAATCCTAAAGGTTCTAAAGTGGATTCCAAAGGGAATGTGTATATAGCTGATTATGAAAATAACAGAATTCGAAAGTTCGGTAACGATGGATCTTATCGGTCTCTGTTCTAATTCAGATATGTTTCGACGAACTATCTAATTGTTCATTCTTTTGTTATTTAAGAATCTAATTTGTTTCACCAATTGTAACAATTTTGTGACTGTGTATACTTATATATTGATACAATAAATTGAACGAAGATGCAAGAATTAAGATTTTCGATAATTATGTTTTGTGCCCTTGGGGTTTTAGGTTTATTGATTGGGTCTCCAACCATTTCAACTGTGAACGCAACTACATCATCATCATCACAACAAGGATCAACTGAATTATCTGACAGTATCAAAGATTCCGCACTAGCAAACCTTTCTCAAGCATTACAAGAGGACAAAGAAGATGGTGATCAAAATGGTGGAGAAAATTGGGATAAGGCTATAAATAACTTAGAAGATGAAATGGGATTTCCAGTCGATGGAGATGTCGAAGAAGCACTGATGAATATAACAGAGGTACACTTGAATAACAAGTCAATCCAATGATTACTTAATTATATTTCCATAGCATAAAAGGTAAAGTTTATTGTTAGAAATACTATTTTATTGCAAAAAAGCATTTATGTAATTTTGTTCCGTATAAAGGCACATTTAGTAACAGCCGATAGAAATAGCATTAGTATGAAATTCATGAATGATGGTAAAGATATAGATTTCGGTATTCAGTTTAAGAACCAAGAAATTGTAAAGTTATTTGTCTATGCTGATAAAAATCGAATAATTCAAGTATTATCGAATATCTTGATCAAATCCATAAAGATTACTAAAAAAGGGAGTATTACTATAGATGTCAAAAGGACTTACAATAGAGTGCTTGTCAAGATTAGTGACTCTGGTCCAGGAATCGATAAGGAGGTGCTGCCTAGGCTATTTGATAAATTCATTACGGGTTCTCCGTAAGGGACTGGTCTTGGGCTCTATATTTGTAAAAATATTATAGAAGCTCATGGAGGAAATATTTGGGCCAAAAACAATGATGAGAACAAGGGCGCAACATTTACATTTACCTTACCAATAGTTAGTCAAAAATCTGTGCAATTGTAGAACAGTTAATTATTCAAAAATGAATAATTTTCATTTTCAATCATGTTTCGGAAAGGATATAAAATACGATAGTTTCTCGAGCAGGATATTTAACGTATTCATAGCATTACTTGTAAAGTGGATCAGCGACCTATGAATAATAAAATTATTGAATTGATTTCCAATAAATCGTATTTAAGTTTCCGCACATTTTACATTCAATACTCGTTGGAATTGTATCTCTGTCGGGGTATTTTGTCGACTTCTTGTGATTCGAGTCGGGGGGTGTAGCATTGTACGATTCTCCACATTTTGGACATGCAAACACTGTCATGGCTTTGGTTAACATCTATCATATGTAAACATTAAGTTAGGATGTTTTATCATTGAATTTATTACTATAGCTCAATTATCAATATAGGATTTTTCTCTGAAAATATTTCTTTCTCAAATTTATCCACCCCGAAACCACTTTTTTCAGCTACCCAAAATATCCTGCATAGATAGCTAGATGGGAAAAATCCATTTAGCATTTCAAATTTGATTGAAGATGAGATCAGATTCATTAAATTCATGCGGATATTTACTGTATTAAAGAAGAGACTATACACATCATAAGATATACTAGTCTCAAATAACAGGAACATTAACTTGACCTTGATATCTATATCAAATAGACATATCTTTAAGCAATGAAATCCGCTAACTAGTATGAATGAGGAGCCCGGAAATCTAGGCAAAATATTTGATAAGCATATAGAATATGAATTCGATAAAGGGGATATCGAAGCGACTATGACCACCATGACTGATGAACCATACGTTCATCATGTGCCGACTTTGACCGGTGGCTTTGGATATGACGAGGTATATAGCTTTTACAAGAATAGCTTTATTGGAAAAATGCCAAAAGATATAAAAATAAAACCTATATCTCGTACGGTAGGTAAAGATCAGGTAGTAGATGAAATCATAATTAGTTTTACTCATGATAGAGAGATTGAGTATATGTTACCAGGGGTGGAACCTACCGGAAAATATGTGGAGATACCTCATGTGGTTATTATGAAATTTGCAGGACCTAAAATTGCTCATGAACACATATACTGGGATCAAGCTTCAGTTTTAGTTCAAATAGGACTAATAGAGGAAAAAAATATACCAGTTACTGGGATTCAACAAGCAAGACGAATGCTGGAGTTACCCGATAATTAGTTTATTTGTAATCGCCTATCATTTGATTTCGTAATTCCGGGTAACTTTAGTGTTGGAGGATCGTTTAGACTTTCAATTGTCGACCAATGTAAGACATTTTATTTTTCTGTAACACAGAATGAGGCTTTGATCCCACTTTAAAATTCTTATTTATGATACTAATATTGTTTCATTCTATTAGGGGAGATAATTGAAGAAAATATGGAATGTTTTGATACTAAGTAGATTGAAGTTCCAATATAATTCGAAGCTTTGGTTAGCTGATCCATGAAAGATAATTTCTAAATTTTCAAGAGGCTATTTGTAAGAGATTACTATTAGATGGTAATGTTACGAATGGAAAATTTGGGTTCAATATACCTACCTAGGTATACAATTAAAAAACATGGTAATTTTAATTCAAAAAAAGCCAAATCGTTTTACCTATAAAATAATGATAGTAAATTCTGGTATTAACTACACCCAAAATAAGATTGTTTGTGATCCCAGAATTATCTAGGCTCCTTCATTTGATTCGTCCCATATCAAATTATTAGAATTATTTTGTATTTGATTCAATTCATTGTATGCTTGGTTTAGTAAATTCACTGCTTCTGTCATATTGTTATTGCTAATCGCTGACTGGGTTTCATTGATCAATACTTGGGTAGTTTCTATCGCATCATCTAGCTGGAAAAAAGTATCACTTGACTCACTTGTAACATTTCCAATGTTCATCACTGAACTTGGTTGAGCTATCACTAGGTTATGATTATTACCCAGAAAAAATGATGCTCCAATTGCTGCCACTAATAAAAATACAAAAGGCAATTTTGAATTCATGACGGATTTTATATGATTTTGAATATTTTGATCATGAGAGCTTTTAAATTTTTTCATAATTTATTGATAGAGTTATCCTTAATAACTAATTACTAACTTAAGCATGTGTACTTACTGTGAATAAGGAAGAAATTTTACAACTTTGCAGGAATTTCAAAATTTTATATTTTTAGATAATTTTACGTTACGTAATATGACTTTTAAGCACACTTCCACCGTATGACTCGGTAATAGATGATTCTAAAAATTGCATATGATTTCTTTCTTAGTAACAATTGTTTCGTGACGAGATGCTATTGGTGGATTAACTGTTTGGATTCCTACCAATAACAATAGTATTTTGCATTAGGCTTCAAATAATGTTTCAAGAATGGAGATAACTTGGAATGAATTCAATTTAACAGGGGTTATTATGCACTATGCAAGACTTTTGCTAGATAACAATAACAATTACCAAATCAGCAGAATACAATAAGAAATTGATATATATGTTAGCTAAGATAGTCTTAGAAAAATTTTATCAGTGATTGTTATTGAATATTATTGCAGTTAATTTGAATAAAGTTTAAATATCGAAATTAAACACAGAAAACACTATAATGAAATACCTACTAACTATATTACCAATATTCATTATGTTAACTTTGGCTCCAGCTTTAATGGCTGTTCCAAGTAATGTATATGCGCAAAATAAAGCAGCACAAACCATAGAACAAATTCAGGGAGCTACTCAGCTCGGAATTTGTTTGTCTGGGATTGACACTTTTATATCATGTAACAATTTGAACTTACAAGATCAGTTCAATGATGGCAACAACGTGGCAGGCCAGATTGGCGGCCACGGAAAAGGTAGCGGTAATTCAGCCGAACAAGCTATTGGACAAGCACAAGATTCACGACAGTTAGCTGTATGTGTTAGCGGCGATGGTACATTCTTATCATGTAACAATTTGAACTTACAAAACCAAGTTAACGAAGGAAACAATGTCTTAGGTCAAATCGGTGGCAATGGTAAATACAGCGGCAACACAGCAGTTCAAGCAATCGGACAGTTACAATCATCCAGTCAAGGTGCACTTGTAGTTTCAGGAGACGACACCACTTTGTCAGGAAATAATCTCAATGTACAAAGCCAATTTAATACTGGAAATAATGCACTTGGTCAGATTGGCGGCAACGGAAAAGGTAGCGGCAACTCTGCAGCTCAAGGAATAGGACAATCACAATCCTCTAACCAAGGTGCATTGTGTGTAGCTGGTGATGATGTTGATACATCATGCAACAACCTCAATGTCCAAGACCAGTTCAATGATGGCAATAACGTAGCAGGCCAGATTGGCGGCAACGGAAAAGGTAGCGGCAACTCTGCAGCTCAAGGAATAGGTCAATCACAATCCTCTAACCAAAATGCATTGTGTGTAGCTGGTGATGATATTGATACATCATGTAACAACCTTAGTGTTCAAAACCAAGTAAATGAAGGGGACAATGTAGCAGGTCAAAGCGGCGGCAACGGAAAAGGTAGCGGCAACTCTGCAGCTCAAGGAATAGGACAATCACAATCCTCTAGTCAAAATGCATTGTGTGTTTCAGGGGAAGATGCAACTGTATCTTGTAATAACGCAAACTTCCAAAACCAAGTTAACAGCGGAAACAATGTCTTAGGACAACAAGGCGGCAGTGGCGGCTACAGCGGCAAATATGGAGGAAACTCTGCAGAACAAGCCATTGAACAAATACAACAATCAAGTCAGAGAAGCGGTGTAATCTCAGGTGGAGATAGTATATTATCTGGAAA